>WHTT01000094.1:234-22356 GCA_009377605.1 Luteitalea sp. | reverse complement strand
GCCGGGCGCCGCGCTCCGGGACTTATGCAACGAATCACTGTTACGGGACACTAGAGACCGCGTTCACATTGTGGCTAGTGTTCATGATCACGCCGGCAGGCGTTTCGGCGCAGGTGCTGTATGGATCGCTCGTCGGGAACGTGACCGAAGAAACGCAGGCTGTGCTGCCCGGAGCCGACGTCACGATCGTCAACGAGGAGACGAATCTTACGCGCAGCGTGCGCACGAACGAGACAGGGGCCTACAGCCTCTCCAACCTGGTGGCGGGTACGTACACGATCACCGTGGAGATGGAGGGGTTCACCAGCTTCATCGCGGAGGAGGTCGTCGTCGCACAAAACAGCACCGTCCGGCGCGACGTCGTCTTGAAAGTGGCTGGCGTCTCGTCGGAGGTTACCGTCACCGCCAGGGTCCAAGCGGCGCAGCTGCAGACGGATCGCGGCGAGATCCGCCATGAGATCGAGACGAAGCAGTTCGAGGACCTGCCCGTGTCGCTCGCGGGAAACTACCAGAGCCTGTTGCAAACCATCCCTGGATTCGAGGCGGATCAGAACATGCGCCCGGGACGATTGGGCGGGTGCAATCCGTCGGGATCCGTGGCGTTCAGCGTCAATGGCACCACCACGTCGACGACGTCGACCAACGTCGATGGGGCGACCAACGCTCACATCTGGAACGTGGGCCGGTCCGCGATCGTGCCGACCCTGGAAGCCATTGACAGCGTGAACGTGGTGACCAACAGCTTCGACGCGGAGCAGGGCCTGGCCGGAGGCGCGATCATCAACGTTCAGACCAGGACGGGGTCGAATGAGCTCCGCGGCTCGCTGTTCGAGCACCACTTCAATCAACACATGAAGGCGCGCGACTACTTCCGCCCGGAAGGCCGGGGGAAGGACAAGCTCATTCAGAATCGATTCGGCGGCACGCTCGGTGGTCCCCTCACGCGTGACCGGTTGTTCTTCTTCAGCAGTCTTGGCGCCATCCTCCAGCGCGACAACGGCAACCGCCTCCTGTCGCTGCCCTCGGCCGCCGTCCGGTCGGGGGACTTCTCCCAGTTCGATACCATCATCTACGATCCGGAGACCGGCAAGCCTGACGGCACGGGACGCCTCCCGTTCCCGAACAACACGATCCCAGCCGACCGCACCGATCCGATCTCGAAGCAGATTCTCGAGCTGACGCCGCTGCCGAACTTGGAAGGGCTGGAAGACCCGGAATCGAACAACTTCTTCGCCAGCCAACCCTTCGCTGGCGACCGCTGGTCTCTCGACAACAAGGTCACCTGGCAGGCGACGGCCAAGCTCAATGCGTTCCTGAGCTGGAACTACGCGCACCACCGATCCAAGCACATCACCGCGTTCGGCCGGGACGAGGGCTACATGGACGGCCCGCGCGTCGGCGCGGGCAACGCCGGCGACACATGGGGCTACAACAACCGCATCAGCGCGGGCGTGAACTACATCTTCGCGCCGACGCTTCTCATGGACGCCTTCTGGGGGTGGACGCGGCAGAACACGAACGTGGAGCAGCCTGGAATTGGTGAGAACTACGGGCTCACGGTGTTCGAGCTCCCAGGCACCAACGGACCGGAGCGGTTCCAGAGCGGCTGGCCGAAGTTCCAGATCAGCGGCTACAACGCGCTGGGGACGGAAGAGCCGTGGACCCCTTACTACCGGAATGACAATCAGTACTCCTTCCGCACCAACTTCACCAAGCTTGCCGGGAGCCACGAGATTCGCTGGGGCGCCGACATCAACGCGGAGCAGATGAACCACACGCAGCCGGAGTTCCAGGGAGGCGCCTCGACGGGTGCGCGCGGCCTCTTCGAGTTCGGGACCGGCCCCACGGCGGCTTGCCTGGAGTCAGACGAGAGCGGCGGCTGCGCCCTGGTCAGCGACACGACGTCAGAGGTCAACGGCATGGCGAGCTTTCTGCTCGGCCTGCCCACACTCGTCGGCAAGAATCAGCTCAACGTGCTTCCGTTCACGACACGCACATGGCGCTACAGCCTCTATGCGCGCGATCGCTGGACGATGAGTCCGAAGCTGACGGTCAACTACGGCGTTCGCTGGGAGTACTTTCCGATGCCCACCCGTGCGGGTCGCGGCTTCGAGCGCTACAACCCGGAGGATGATCGCATCTACGTCGGCGGCGTCGGCGATGTGCCGGAAGACCTCGATGTCGAAGGCAGCCTCACGTTGTTCGCGCCCCGGCTCGGCTTTGCGTACCGTGCCACGAACGACCTCGTCTTGCGCGGTGGCTTCGGCGTGACCTGGGATCCCTACTCGCTGGCGCGTGCGCTGAGGACGAACCATCCGGTGCTCAGTGAGCTGGTCGTGCGGGCCCCGAGCTCACTGTCGCCCGTCTCGCGGTTGGGCGATGGTATTCCTCCCATCGAGGCGCCCGGTCTCGGAGAAGGCGTCATTCCCATTCCGGGAGATGTCTCGGCGCAGACGATACCGCTGGAGCTGGAGCGAGGGTACATCCAGTCATGGAACCTCACCGTGCAGCGCCGGCTCTTCGCGGGATGGGTGGGAGAGCTCGCCTATGTCGGCTCACGGCAGATTCATCAGCTCGGGTATCGCCAGTTGAACTGGGCGCCCATCGGCGGTGGTGAGGCGGGGCGCCAGCTGTTCGAGCGGTTCGGCCGAAGCGCCGACACGCGCGAGGTGGCACCGGTGGGCAACAGCCATTACGATGCCCTGCAGGCGCATGTTCAGCGGCGCTTCTCCGACGGCTTCTCGCTCACGGCCGCCTACACCTGGGCCAAGGCCATCAGCGATTCTGGGCTGGATCGCAGCGACAGCACGGTCCGGATCATGATTCCGGAGTACTACCACTTGAACCGCTCCGTCAGCGGCCTCGTGCGCCGGCACAACCTCCAGATCACGAACATCCTCGCGCTGCCGTTCGGCCGAAGCCAGCGGTGGCTGAACGAGCCAGGCGTATGGTCCACCATTCTCGGCAACTGGCAGACCAACAGCATTATCTCGGTGATGAGTGGCCGCCCGTTCTCCATCACCGCGTCCGGAAACGCGCTCAACGCGCCAGGCAACACGCAACGTGCCGACCAGGTGAAGCCGGAGGTGGAGATTCTCGGCGGCGTTGGACCAGGACAGCCCTATTTCGATACGACGGCCTTCGCGCCGGTCACCGAGCCACGCTTCGGGACGGCGGGGTTCAATTCGCTGTACGGCCCCGGGCGGGTGAACTGGGACTTTGGGCTGTTTCGCATCTTTCGCCTGACCGGAGGAACGACGCTGGAGCTCCGCATGGAGGCGTTCAACTTCACCAACACACCAAAGTTCGGTAACCCGAACGGCAATGTGAACGCCAGCTCCTTCGGGCAGATCTCAACGGCAAGCGAGGAGCGGCAGTTTCAGGTCGGCTTCCGAATTCAGTTCTGATATCTATCGCTTCCGCGTGCGCTTGGCAGGCGTGAGAGGCTCTGCTCCAATGCCTTGACGATGGCCGGGTCGGCGCGCTGCCACATGCGCTGCAACTGCAGGTAGGTCTCGCGTGCGGCGGCGTCGCTCCCCATGCCTGCGAGCGCGCGTGCACGCCCGAGCAGCGACAGAGCACGCGCCGGCGCGCGCCGGAGCGCCAGCTCGAACTGCACGCGGGCGAGCTGCGGCTGTCCGAGCGACAGGAGCATCTCGCCGAGCAGCTCGTGCGCCGGTTTGGGTGGAGACGAAGGTCCGGCTTCGTACGGCGTCTTGTCTTCAATTGCCACAGCGGCCCTCATCAGCTCGAGGGCCTTGGTGCTCTGGCCGTCGGTCATTGACAGCATGGCCGCGAGCTCCCGCTCCATGATTGAAACCGCCTGCGCATCGACGGGATGCATGTGGTCCATCTGACGCACGTCCTGCCATGATCCCACCCTGCCCGATATCGTGCGAATGGCGGCGAGCGCCTGCGTGGCCTCGTCGCGCTTGCCGTGATTCAGCGCGCTCAATCCCGCGGCGAGATGGTGCGCCGCAAAGCTTAGCCGGTCCGGCGCCGCCACGTTCGTCGACACTCGTAGGGCTCGCCTGTCTCGAGCGCATACATCGCGCGCGTCTGCACGACATGGAAGCGCGCCAGCGGTGTGGACCGCTCCGCCGCCAGTCGCTCCATCGTCTCCAGTGCCTTGCGCCCATCGGCGAATCGGCCCTGCTGCAGGGACGCGTATTGAAGCCACCAGAGCGCATGGTAGCCTCCAGATTCCAACTCGCGGCCCGTACGTTCGGCGCTTCGCTTCGACGCTTCGAACGCCTCTTCATTCGATTGCGCTGCCTCATTCCACATCCCCATCGCGAAGAAGATGTGGGAGGGCATGTGCCGTGCGTGAGGCGCCTCCGGGGCCGCCTTCGCATACGCACGTGCGGCGCGTAATCCGAGCGGCGCATGAGCCGGGTCGTCGTAGCAGTGGATGGCGTAGTGGAGCGCCCCGGGGTGCTCCGGGTTGTTGGTCAGAATCTCTTCGGCGATCGCGGCGGCGCGCATGAAAGTGGAAACGTCCCGCCCCTCGTGGGATGTACCGAGGAGGCTGAGGGCGAAGAACGCAGCCGCTTCGTCATCGTCTGGATAGCGCGCGTGCAGGCGCTGCATCGCGGCGGCGTACTTCACGTCACGCTCTTCTTTCTTGCCGTTCCCGTAGAGGATCTCGACTGCATTCAAGTAGGCCGCTTCTCGTGGTGTGGGCGCCTTCGCGCGCCTCGCTTCGGGCGTCGGGCCGAGCCGCTCGAGCACGCCGCGCGCGGAGGCGATGTCCTGCGCGAACCACAAGGGCTCGTTGTCGGTCATCGCCTCGCCCCAGTACGCCATGACGAACGCGGGAGCGGCGCGTTGCGCGGCGCGGAACGCATCCCGTGCCTCGCGATACTGAAAGCTGTGCAGAAAGCCGACACCGCGCAGGAAGCGCTGCTGTGCCCGGCCGGACTCCGACGTGGGAAAATCGATGCGGCCGAGACCGAGCTCCTGCGATTGCCCGGCAGAGAAGCCAACGAGGACGCCCAACGCAATGGCTGCAATGGTTCGAAACACCGTGCCCAGGATTCTAACCTCGAGGTGCGCGGGATGATCGTCACGCGCAGGAATGCGCTCGCATCGATCGTGTTGTTGCCCTTCTCCCGGCCCGCAGATGAGGGGGTGGCGTTCGTGGACTACGGCGCTGAGTTTCGGGTCGACCTCCAGGCATCCGGCCCTCGTGTCAAGCTGTTCGACCTCCGAACGCTGACGAGCTGGCAGACGCCGGCGGAGCGCTTCTTCACGTTTCACCAGACCAAGCCGGTCGTCCAGGTCGATGTGCGCGACTGGAGGCTGGAGATCACGGGATCGGTCGCCCGCGCGCGCACGCTCACCTATGCGGATCTCGCGGCGTTGCCGGCCCGCCGCGTCGCCGCCACGATCGAGTGCTCCGGGAACACCGGACACTCCCGGATCATGAACGGGCTGGTGAGCAACGGCGTGTGGAGCGGTCCTCAGCTCGGGCCGCTGCTGCGCGAGTGTGGCATTCTGCCCGAAGCGCGCGAGGTGGTGTTCTTCGGCGTCGACATCGAGCTCGAGCCGAAATGGCCGGCGGGAGACCGTGAGCTGGCCGCGCCCCACGGCCGCAGCATCTTCATCCAGGACGCCCTCGAAGGCGATGCGCTCCTCGCACTGCAGCTCAACGGGCGGCCGCTCCCGCCGGAGCACGGCTATCCGCTTCGTCTCGTGCTGCCTGGCTGGTACGGCATGACACAGGTCAAGTGGCTGAACCGAATCCTCGTGCTGGACCGTCGCTACGAGGGCCGCCACATGGCTCGCAACTACCACTCGATCCAGAGCGGTCGCGGCGGCCTCGTGCTCGAGACCTCGATCAGCCGAAACCGGTTGAAGTCGGTGGCGGCGCGCGTTGACCGCGCGGGCGCTGGCTGCCGAATTGCCGGTGCGGCGTGGGGCGGCCCGCACGCCATCGAGCGCGTGGAGGTGCAGATCGACGGCCAGCCGTGGAGGAGCGCGACGCTGGAGCGCCGAGGAGATCCGCACGCCTGGTCGCTCTGGACGTTCGAGTGGACCGACGCCGCACCGGGCATTCATACGGTTGTGTCGCGCGCGATTGACTCGTGCGGCCGGATCCAGCCGGAGCGGTCAGCGCTCATCAGCGCGCGTGAGGACAACTCGCAGTGGCCCCGGAAGGTCGCCGTCGCTCACGGCTTCAGGAAGTGATTCAGCCACTCGAGCGCGAATGACACTGCCTTTGGTGTCGGCGTGTGACCCGCGCGGTGATTGAGGTAGCCCACATGCTCCGGCTTGCCCGTCAGGCGGTATACGGCCCGGGCCGTGTTGATGTAATGCCAGCTCTCGTCGGTGTCGTACTCATCGCCGGATTGCGGTTAGCCGTTGCGCCGTGACGCACGGTGGCGCCGTGAAGCATGCCTGCAACGGTCGCAGAACACGCGAGCGGCATGCGGCAGGCGGTCTTCGGGAGGAGAGACGAGCCAGACGTCACACGCGATCTCGGATTCTTTCAGGCGCAGGCAGCGGAATCCGCTGGCCGTCGCACGGTGGTGCGTGAGCACGCCGGCGTTGCCGGAAGTCCGCATCATGCGCTCGATCGCCTCCTCGCTTTCCAGCTCCATCGTGATATCGGGTGCGCCTCCGCCCGTTGGAAGAGCGGGTCGAGGACCGCGGGACCAGCTTTTATATGACCGCGTCGGTGTGCACGCCGTCACGGAGCGGTCTCATTACCGGACGATACCCGCAGCGGAACGGGGTCTACGAGATGATCCGCAACGACATGGTGAACTACGGGCACCGGTACAGTGCTTTGGAATACGCCATGTCGCCGGAGATGACGCTGGGGCTCGATCCGCGCGAGAAGACCGCTGGCGACGCGCTCAAGACCGCGGGATACACCAGCGCCGTCATCGGGAAGTGGGACCTCGGTCAGGCCCGTCGCTTTCTCCCGCTCCAACGTGGGTTCGATTACTTCTACGGGCATGGGAACAATGGGATCGACGATTACACCCACGAGCGCTACGGCGTGCACTCGATGTTCAGAAACAATGCGCGCACGAAAGCCGACCAGGGGATGTATGCGACCGATCTCTTCCGGCGGGAAGCCGTCCGTTTCATTCAGGACAGCCGGGACGAGTGTTGGTGCCGGACTTCGTCTCGACCTGTGTGAGCGCGCCACCCACCCGGCCGAACTCGGCATCCCAGGTCGAGGTGGTGATTCTGAACTCTCGGACCGACTCCTGCGTCGGAATGACGACGTTGCCGCCCAGCACGTTCTCGTTGTTGTCGACCCCGTCGAGCTGCATGCTGCGAGCGCCGTTGGGCTGGCCGTTTGAGCTGATTGACACCGACCCCTGGGGGTTCTCCGCGAGGCCGACTTGGCCCGCGTCTCTCATGGCGCCTGGCGCGAGCAACTGCAGATTCGCCACGTTGCGGCCGACGGTCGGCACCTGTGTGATCAACCGGTTCTCCAGCGTTGTGCTGACGTCGGCGCGTTCCCCTCTCAGAAGAGGAGCAGCCGCGCTCACCACCACTTCCTCGTTCACCTCACCCAAAGTCAGGCTCACGTCTACCCGGACCGTGGAGTCGACCGACAGCAGAACGCTCTCCCGAATGAAGCCCCTGAACCCCGCCTTTTCTACGGTCAGGATGTACTCTCCGGCCGGGACGCGGGCGTGGGTGTAATAGCCGAGGTCATTCGTCTTGGTACTGAAGGTGACGCCTTTCGTGACCTCGGTGATGTCGACTGTAGCGGCGGGAACCGCAGCGCCGTCAGGATCCCGCACTCCCCCCGTGATCGTGCCCGAGGTGGCTTGCGCAGAGACACGTGACACGGTGGCGATGAGCAGGAGACACACCGTAATGAGACGTGACATGTCGTACTCCCATCTTGGTTGGCTCTGGAATGAAGTCTGCCTTGGTCGTGTCTGTCAAGTGGTGGAAAAGCGCGATATTATTATCCTTTCGATTGCTCGGATCAGCGATTAGCCTCTAGTACTAGCTGGTGGCATTTGCGAATTTCCGGTCAAAGATCTCACGCAGAGTGCACACGGCTTAGGGGTTTGTCAAGGATGCACTTTTCGGTAAGGTAGTTACGAAATGGTTGAGGACGACTCCTTGAGTGGTGCTCGACGCGAATCGCCGGAGGGCCGCTCCATTCGCGTCGCCTCGATGGTCGAAAGCATCGTCGGGTGCAAATGGTCGATCCATCTCCTCCAACTGTGCGCCGAAGGCCACCGCCGTCCCAGTGTGTTTCTCCGGGCCTGCCCCGGGTTGTCGGCGAAGGTGATGCACGAGCGGCTGCGCAAGATGACCGCCTTCGGTATCGTGCAGCGCACGGTCGTCGGTGAGAAGCCTCCCGTTGAAGTGGAATACCAACTGACGCCGTTCGGCCTGCGCTTCATGCGGATTCTCAAGGAAGTGCGTCGTCTTCAGGACGCCGTTGACCAGGGGGCGGTCTCGAAAACCGGCGGACCAGACGCAGAACCGAAACGGCGACGCCTGATGACGCGTCAGAAAGCACGGTCCGAGGGGTGGCAGCAGCCGATGTTCGCAACCGGAGCCGAAGGGGCACGGCGTGCGGCAAGCCCGCCTGGCGTTCTGGACCGGGGTATCGAAGCTACTTTGACGAAGCCGGCGGCCCCCTTGGCAAGACGACGTGAAGACTGAAGCGTCGGTCTCGCCGAGGATCTGCGGAATCCAAAACCCCATGATTCGGCACACGCTCGTGCGCCCGCGGAGGGCCAAAACCTCGTCGGCGTATCGGAGGATTTCCTCGGCGGGCCGACCCATCCTGCATACGGTCGCGGGGTTCAGCGTGGTTGCTTGATCTCGATCATGGGCTCTTCGCGCGGCCGGTCGATGCCCGGCACACGCGCCTCACTTGGAGCTTGTGCAAGGACCGCGCCGTGTCATTGCTGATGGCACAGCTGTTGCTTCTTCACGAATGGCGCGCGGCCCGCGCAACGCACGAGGAGGCTCAGTGTCGGAGGCGAAGACCCTTCGTACGCCGTACGCGGCTGACGTGGACATCGATACGGTCCTGTGGGGGCTTCGTCCTCGTGGCACTGCTTGCCGTTCCCGTCTATCTCTCCGGCGAGCCAGCCGAGGAAGCCATCGAGCATCTGGCCGGCGTCAGTGAAGCACTCATCGAGCAACATGAGACGTGGGCCGCGGGTGCCCTCGTCGGGGTGGAGGGGCTCGGTGTGCTCGGACTCATCGGCCTGTTTCTCCTGCGACGGAATCCGGTCCTTCCGACACGGTTCCTCGGCACGACGGCGATCGTGCTGATCATCACCACGGCTGTTCTGGCGTGGACGGCGAATCTCGGCGGCCAGATCCGGCATACCGAGATCCGGCCCAGCGGATCATCGCCAGCCCTTGCCGTCGCCGACGAGCGCTGACGTGCGCAGCGGTGGACGTGGAGAGCTCGTCGCGTGGTCTGCTCGGTCGTTCGCCTCGCTCCTCAGCCGGTTCGCAGTCGATGCACAGACGGGCGGCCGAAAGGGCGCGCGACCGCTCGATCAGGAATCTGCAATTTGAAAATCGGGTAGTGAGAAATCATCACGGTCGAGCATGCCTCTCAGCGCGCCGGGATTCCGCAGTTCTCGCATGAACAGGTGATCGCCTAACGCAGCCTTGAGGCCGACAGCGCGCTGCCGAGCCATGTTCAGCGGCAGTGTCGACCTCGGACACCGGCGCGTCTCAGCAGCGCCATCATCGGGCACCAGTTGGTAAAGGCCGACTGAAACAACGCGGAAGCCGGAGCACGATCGGGGCTCATCGTCGCATTCGTGATCGGCTTGGTGTTGGGCCCGTCGCTCACCTGAACACCGCCGGGCGCGCGAAGCGCGAGCCTTGACGCGGCCGCCCGGCGCGGCATCCTGGATTGCGTGATGGCCACCGGGCCGTTGGGGGGTGGGAAAGTACCGTGTGCCGCCTGCCGAACCTGTCGAGTCGGCAGCGGGGCATCGTGCAACGGGTGTGAACGGTCACGCAGTAGGAGGGAGACATGACGCGTGACGTTGCGCGATATGGCGAGCAGCATCCGCGCTGCGGACAGCTCCTATTTCAGCTGAATCTTCACGCTGACCGCGCCGCGTAGATCCCCCAGCTCGTAGCCCGTCGCCTGGTCGTCGGGATAGAGCTTCTGAAGCTGATTCCTCAACTCAGGCGAGAGGTGCTCGGATGGACCGTGACACTGCAAGCAAACGGGTGATCCAATGAAGATCGGTCGCATGTAACGCAGGTAGCGGCGGCTGTCCTCCTGGACCACTTCGGCGTGTTCATGGCCGGAGCCGAGCTGACGTTCCGCCTTGAGCACCGCGAACCGGTGCAGAACCGTCGTTTCGTAGCGATCGGGTGTGTCCGCCGGATTCCGAACCTTGAGACTCACCCGGCGGACACGCCAGCCTTCTGCCTCATGGCGTGTGGCCAGGCCGAGCGCGACGGTACCACAGGCGGGAATTGCTCCTGCGGCGCCCTTGGCCGCGACCTCTTTCTCGAGCAGGGCGCGCGTATCCCCGATGATCGTCGCGACGACCGCACGTACTTCACGATACTCTGGCAGCGTGGTCTGACTGACTCGAAGAAGGAAGACCATCAGGACGACCAGCGGTAACATTGCGATGTGCTTCATGGCTGCCTACCGCACGTCAGGCCACTTGCCCCAGGGTTGACACGATGTCACGATAGTCGGCGACCACCTGGTTGTACCACTCGCGTCCTGTCGGGCCAATCGTGACCCGCTCGATGCTCCCAAAGGTGGATGACAGTTCTTCATCCTGAGCTGCCGTAAGCAGTGCGGCCACGGTCTCGTCAAAGAGCCGGTTCTCACGCCCTACGTGCTCACGGACGCTCGCGACGCATTCTCGGACGTGGACGATGAAGGTACCGCGAGCTCCCGCGTCTTTCTGCTGCAATAGCTTCAGCTTCTGAGTGGTTTGCTCGAACATCGCTCGGTGAGTCGCGTGTTGAGCGGTCAAGGCGCAGACTAACTCTGCTTCTCGTCGGCTTGCGAGAAGCAGTGGGAAGAGCCCTGCCTCTTCCTTCTCGTGATGGCATTCGCAGACAGACTGGCGGAAGAATCGGAGGATGCCTGCCAGCATCTCCGGACCGACGTAGCGCCCCTCTTGGAGTCGACGCGCCGCGGCTTCAAAGACCGCCAGCATAGCTTCGATGTCGTAATGATCTCGACGAAGCGCACTCAAGACGCGCATGGCCGTTGCTCGAGGGTGACGCCAACAATGTACTGATAGGCTGGACGCCAATGCAAGTGCGCGGAATCACCTCTATGAGCGGTGAGGAACCCAAGACCGGTCCCTCCCCCCTCACGGGAACGTTCTGCGAAGATTTCCGCAGTACACCCCGCAATATTCCTCAGTCCTCGGAAATGGCACACGTCACGGGCGTACAAAAGAGATTAAAGATCGCATTGGTACAGGATCTGCTCACGCGGTGATCAGGGGTACTGTGCCGCTGAAGCAAGCCGATGCTACACGAACGCCGGTCATAGCCGCGGGCACGGGGGCACAGCGACGCCAGCTGCCGAGCTGGATTCCTCATCTTCCCCCGTGCAACGCGGCGTGTCCGGCGGGGGAGAACGTGCAAGCCTGGCTCGAGCTGGCGCAGGCTGGCGAGTACCGCCACGCCTGGGAGAGCTTGGTGCGAGACAATCCGCTTCCGGCGGTGCACGGACGCGTCTGTTACCATCCCTGTGAAACACACTGTAATCGCGCCGAGCTCGATGCGGCCGTGAGCATCCATGCGGTGGAGCGCTTCCTCGGTGATCTGGCGGCCGCTGAGGACTGGCCGCTTCCGGTCGACGCCGCGCCGAGCGGCCAACGGGTGCTCGTCGTGGGCGCAGGGCCGAGCGGCCTCTCGGCCGCGTATCATCTGACCCGCCTGGGCCACGCCGTGGAGATCCACGAGGCTGGCCCTGTTCCCGGCGGCATGCTGCACGTCGGCATTCCCGCATATCGCCTGCCGCGCGCGGACCTCCTGAAGGAAATCCAGGGAATTGAGCGCATGGGTGTCCGGATTGTCCTCGATCACAAAGTCGACGATGTGCTCGGCCAGCAGGCGGACACCGGCTTTCTGCGACGGGTACCGGGCCTCGTGCTCGACGCGGATGGCACGGTCATCGTCGGCGACGACATGATGACCGGGCACCCCGGCATTTTTGCCGGCGGCGATATGGTGCCGAGCGAGCGCACGGTCACGGTCGCCGTCGGCCACGGGAAGCGCGCCGCGCGGCACATCGATGCGTGGCTTCGGGCGCGACGTACCAGAGACCGGCCAAGAATCCCTCGATTCCGTTCGACATGCTCGACCTGCCGTTGTTCCTCGAGGCGGGGCGCCGTCAGGAGTCGAGAGTCCCCGCGGCGGCACGGGTCGGGTTCGACGAGATCGTCCATGGCTTGAGCGAAGACGAGGCCCGATTCGAAGCGGGGCGGTGCCTGTCGTGCGGCAATTGCTTCGAGTGCGACACCTGCTTCGCCGCCTGCCCCGAGCAAGCGATCACGCGTCTCGGGCCTGGGCAAGGCTACCGCGTCGAGCCGGACCTCTGCACCGGCTGCGGCATCTGCTTCGAACAGTGCCCCTGCCATGCCATCGAGATGCAGGCCGACCCCTCGGCCGCCGCGGCGCCGCTTGGGACGTTGGGCGAGCCCCTCGCGCCACACCGGTTTCAGCTGCGCGAGTAAGGAGCGCGACAGAAAGGGAACGCGTCATGGCGCGCAGGACTCTCGACGGCAACGCGGGCGTCGCCGAGGTCACCTATCGCACGAACGATGTGTGCGCGATCTACCCGATTACCCCCTCGTCGCCGATGGCCGAGCTGGCCGATGCATGGGCTGCGGAAGGCCGGACGAACCTGTGGGGGACGGTGCCGATCGTGCAGGAGATGCAGTCGGAGGGTGGCGCCGCGGGCGCCGTGCACGGCGCGCTCCAGGCCGGCGCCCTGACCACCACCTTCACCGCCTCTCAAGGCCTGCTGCTGATGATCCCGAACATGTTCAAGATTGCCGGCGAGCTGACGCCGTGCGTCTTCCATGTCGCCGCTCGCTCGGTCGCCACCCAGGCCCTCTCGATCTTCGGCGATCACTCCGATGTCATGGCGGTCCGCAGCACCGGCTTCGCGTTGCTGGCCGCGGGATCGGTGCAGGAGGCGCACGACCTCGCGCTGGTTTCGCAAGCGGCGACGCTCGAGGCGCGGGTACCGTTCCTCCATTTCATGGATGGGTTCCGCACCTCGCACGAAGTCAACACCGTCGTGATGCTGTCGGACGACCAGCTCCGCGCCATGATCGACGATGAGCTCGTGCGGGCGCACCGCCAGCGGGCCTTGAGCCCGGAGCGGCCCCTGACACGAGGGACCGCGCAGAACCCAGACACGTTTTTTCAGGCGCGCGAGACAGTGAACCCGTTCTACCTCGCGACACCCGCGGTCGTACAGTGCGCCATGGACCGCTTTGCCGCGCTGACCGGCCGTCAGTATGACCTCTTCCGCTACGACGGCCATCCCGACGCCGAGCGTGTCGTCGTGGTCATGGGCTCAGCGGCCGAGACGCTGCGTGCGACGGTTGCCTACTTAACGGCGCACGGGGAGCGTGTGGGTGTGCTGCAGGTGCTGCTCTACCGACCATGGTCGAAGGCGAGCTTTCTGGAGGCGCTGCCCGCCAGCGTGCGCCGCGTTGCGGTGCTCGACCGCACCAAGGAGCCAGGCGCCCCGGCGGAACCGCTCTGTCTCGACGTCACCCGGACCTTGGCGGACGCGTTCACACGCGGCACCCGTGCCACTCTTCCATTCGTCGTCGGTGGCCGGTATGGCCTGTCGTCCAAAGATTTCACACCAGCCATGGCGAAGGCGGTGCTCGATCACCTGACGAGCGAACGTCCTCGTACCGGGTTCACGCGCAAGGCTACTTCGTCTATGACAGCCACAAGGCTGGCGCCGAGACGATCGGTCATCTCCGCTTCGGTCACGTGCCGATTGCGGCCCCGTACCTGGTGCAAACAGCCGATTTCATCGGCGTGCATCACTTCGAAGTCCTGGACAAGATGGATGTCTTGCGGCACGCCCGTGACGGCGCGACCGTGCTCATCAACGCCCCATACGATGCGGCGACCGTGTGGGATCATTTGCGCCGACCGGTGCAACAGCACATGGTCGAGAAGCATCTTCGCGTGTTCGTCATCGACGCGAGCGGGGTGGCGCAGCGCCTCGGCCTCGGGCCGCGGGTCAACACAATCCTGCAGACCTGCTTCTTCGCGATGAGTGGCGTGTTGCCGCGCGAGGAAGGGATCCGGGCCGTCCGTGCAGCCATCGAGGAGACGTACGGCGACAAAGGGCCTGCGATCCTGGAGAGGAACTTCGCCGCCGTCGATTCAGCGCTCGATCACCTGCATGAAGTGGCCGTACCGGCATCTGTAACCTCGACGGAAGAGCTCCGTGTCTTTGTGCCGGCGGACGCGCCGGACCAGATGAAACGGATCGCGGCGCTGCAATTTGCCGGTCGCGGCGATGAAATCCCAGTGAGCGCGATGCCGATCGACGGAAGCTACCTCGGCGGCACGACGCAATACGAAAAGCGGAATATTGCCTTCGAGGTGCCGGTCTGGAAGCCGGAGCTGTGCATCCAATGTGGACAGTGCGCCATCGTGTGCCCGCACAGCGTCATTCGTGCCAAATGCTACGACGCGGCCTTCCTGAAGGGAGCCCCGGACGACTTTCTCTCAGCGCCGGTCAATGCGCGCGGCTATCCGAACCAGCGGTTCACCCTGCAGATCGCGGTCGAGGACTGCACGGGTTGTGGGGTCTGCATCGATCATTGCCCGGCGCACGATCCGCTCGAGCCAACCATCAAGGCCATCAATCTCCATGAGCGGCGGCCGCTCGTCGAGCCCGGACGGCGTTCGCTTACCTTCTTCGACACGCTGCCGGAGCACGCGCGGTCGCAAGTGGACTTGCACCTGGCCCGCGGGGTGCAGTTCGTGCGCCCGCTCTTCGAGTTTTCCGGTGCCTGTGCGGGCTGCGGCGAAACGCCGTATCTCAAGCTGCTGTCGCAACTGTTCGGGGATCGGCTCCAAATTGCAAACGCTACCGGCTGCACGTCGATCTATGGCGGCAATCTGCCGGCATTGCCCTGGGGGCCGGGCCCCGATGGGCGCGGTCCGGCCTGGAGCAACAGCCTCTTCGAGGACAACGCGGAGTTCGGGTTCGGCATGCGGCTCGCGGTGGACCAGCAGGTCGCAGTGGCGCGGTCGCTCGTCCGCGCGCTGGCGGAACAGATCGGCGCGGGGCTCGCGACGGAGATCCTTGAGGCGCCGCAGGGCACGGACAGCGAAATCGTGGCGCAGCATGAGCGAGTCGAGGCGCTCCGGCGCGCGCTGGCGGATGCGACCGAGCCTCGAGCCAGGGACCTCCTCGCGGTGGCCGAGTATCTCGTGCGCCGGAGCCTCTGGATCGTGGGCGGCGACGGCTGGGCGTACGACATCGGCGCCGGTGGCCTGGATCACGTGCTGGCACAGGTGCGTGACGTGAATATCCTGGTGCTGGATACGGAGGTCTATTCGAATACGGGCGGCCAGGCATCGAAGGCCACGCCGCTTGGCGCCGCCGCGCAGTTTGCCGCCGCCGGGAAGCGCACGCCCCGCAAGGATCTTGCGCTGCAGGCGATCGCCTACGGCCATGTCTATGTCGCACAGATTGCGCTAGCGGCGAATCCGGAGCAGACGATCCAGGCCTTGCGGGACGCCGAGGCGTATGAAGGGCCATCGCTCATCCTCGCCTACAGCCAATGCATCGCGCACGGATACGACTTGCGCGACGGGATGAAGCAGCAGCGCCGGGCCGTCGCCAGCGGATACTGGCCGCTGTTCCGGTACGATCCCCGGATGCGCCAGGCCGGCCTGAATCCCTTCCGCCTCGACAGCACCCGCCCGACACTGGCGGTCGAGGACTTCGCCTATCGCGAGCTCCGCTACCGGATCCTGACGCAGACCCGGCCCGAGGATGCGCGGATGCTAATGCGCCAGGCACAGGCAGCGGTCGACGAGCGCTACCGCATCTACGAGGACATCGCCGCAAGAGACGGCACGAGGTTCCATCCCTTCTGGCAGGAGGAGGTGCGTTCCTGAGCCACGCGCAGGGTCACGTCACGTGTGCAAGCTGGGTCGCGCGAGGGAAGAGGATGTTGTTCTCGAGGTGCACGTGGATGTGCATGTCACGCTCGAGCTCGGCCAGGCCGTGGTAGAGCCCGCGGAACGTTGGGCACGCGTCTTCCGGGGGCGCATAGCCCCGCGTGATCTCCCGCAGCGTCGCCAGGGCCACACCGGCCGCCTCATGCTCGGCCTCCATCACCTGGATGGGCTGGTCGATCCCGGTCCATCTCCCACCAGGGCTCTCGCCTGCGTTGTGCGCGGCTTCGAGCGCCGTAATGGCTGGGAAGAGCACGTTGTCTTCTTTGTGCATGTGATCGATCAGGTCGTACTGGAAGCGCTCGAATGTTGCCTGGAGTGGCACTAAGACCTCTGGAAGGCGCTCGCCGTGGCGGCTGACGACTGTTGTGAGCATGGCCGAGAGACGTCCCAGCTCGGTTCGCAGTGGAACGTGGTAGCGCTGTTGAATGTACGCGATGAGGTCGGTGAGCGTCGCGTCCTCCCACTGGGTGGTCTCCGCGGGCGTGATCATCGCTGCGCGCAAGTCGGCCAGGAGCGTCTCCAGGTTGACGCCGTGGCGAGCGCACGCGTCAGCGAGCGGAATCTTGCCTCCACAGCAGAAATCAATGTGATACTGCTGAAAGACCTTGATGGTGGCCGGGTGGAGGGTCGCCACATCGGCGACGGTGGTCTCGCATGTGATATCCATAATGGGGCCTTTCGCGGTGGCAAGCAGTGCCGACGCCTTTTCCGTTGATCAGCGTACGGCCCATCACGGACCCTGTCGTTGATCCAGCGCAAACTGCAGTAGCAGGTCGGTGCATGAGGGCCCGACCTTTAGGGCGAGCGTACCGCACGAGGGTTTGTAGGCCCGACCCCTCGATCGGGCGCCGGGCAGATATGCAGACGGACGCACCGTCCGATCTCAGTCGGTCGCGCATCTTCGACGGCCTCACCGAGAACGAGCGCGCGACATGGCTGAGTGAGTCACTTGCGTGTCAGGTGCGGCGCGGGGAAACCCTCGCCCGGCAGGGTGAGCCCGCGCACTGCTTCTATTTGGTTGAGACTGGCTTCTTGAAGCTCGTGCAGGTGACGGCCGACGGTCGCGAGCTGATTGTGCGTTTCGTCGGTCCCCGTGAGCCATTTGCTGGCATTGTGGCCCTTGACCAGGCCGACTATCCGGTGACGGCGCTCGCAGTCGAATCGACGCGCATGCGTGCGTGGCCGCGTGACGTGCTCATGCGGCTGCTCGAGCGCTTCCCCGTGGTGCGCACGAACATCATGCGCGAAATCGCGCGGCACATGAACGATGCGCTCACGCGCGTCCGGGAGTTGACGACCGATCGCGTTGGCCAGCGGTTGGCCCACACGTTGCTCCGCCTGATGCGGCAGTGCGGCCAGCCCACGCCGGATGGCATTCTGATCAGCCACCCGTTGACCCGGCAGGAGCTTGCCGCGCTCACGGGCACGACCCTCTACACGGTGAGCCGCACGCTGTCGCAATGGGAAGCCGAGGGCCTGCTGCGCTCCGAACGCCGCCGCCTACTCGTACGCTCACCCCGCGGCCTCGAAACGCTGTCGCGCAGCGACGATGACTGATCGCCTTTCTCTTCCGACGTTGCGCCAGCGCAAAGCACCTGCCCAGAGTATTCGGTAACGTGGTCATGACCGTGCGGAGCGAAGGATCGCCCCGAGCGCGACGCCGGTCAAGGAGACACACGTCATGCGAGATCCGAGCCTGGGCACAGTCATGATCCTGGCCGTGGTCGGTGGCGTGGCCACGCTTGTCGCGGGCGTTCTGCTGGTCAGGACCGAGACGGCGCCGCGGCAATCACCGGACGCCAAGGTGTTCGGTTCGGCGCCGGCCATCGTGTTTCAGGAGGACTACAACGGCCCGCCTGTCACCGGGCGCAACGTGACGCGGGCACCGGCGCTCGCACCGCTTCAGGCGGGCAACACCACGCACCACGTGCGGATCGACGTGGTCGCCGCCGAAATCGAGGTCGCGCCGGGCGTTCGATACCAGGCGTGGACATTCGGCGGCACGGTGCCCGGCCCCGTGCTGCACGTGCGTCAAGGCGATCGCGTGGTCTTCACGATGAAGAATCGTAGCGACACGGCGGTGACGGTCACCAAACCGTCGGCCGATGCGTCGCCGTTCCTCCGCGACCTCCCGCGCGACAAGCTCCAGAAGCCGACGCCGGCCGTGGCGCCGATGCCGCACTCCATGGACTTCCACGCCGGCACCGTCGCGCCGAACGACAAATGGCGCATGATCCAGCCTGGCGAGAGCATCCGTTTCGAGTGGGTGGCGAACTATCCCGGCGTGTATCTCTATCACTGCGGTGTCGCACCGGTGCTCATGCACCTGGCGATGGGGCAGTATGGCGTGGTGGTCGTCAGCCCGCGCCAAGGATTCCCGACTGACGACCTGGTGGACCGTCACTACGTGGTTGTGCAGTCGGAGTTCTATCTGAAGCCGAGTGACGGCGACCTGCACGTGCTCGACTTCGACCGCGCGATCGCGAAACAGCCGTCGCAGGTGGCGTTCAACGGACACACACAAGCGCTTACCCAGTCGCCGCTCGTGGCGAACGTCGGCGAGCGCGTCCGCCTCTACGTCCAGAACGTCGGACCGTCAGATGGCTCGAGCCTGCACATGGTCGGGGCAATCTTCGACCGCGTCTTCTTCGAGGGCAATCCGCGCAACGAGTGGACCGGCCTGCAGACCGTGCCCTTTGGTGCCAGCAACGGCGCCGTGGTCGAGCTCATCGCGCCCGAGGAAGGCACCTACATCCTGGTCGACCATGAGTTTGCCGACGCGCAGCGTGGCGCCATTGGGTATCTCCAGGTGCGCTCGCCTTCAGGGCAAACGACTGAACGCCGGCCGACCATGCAGCATTGAGCGCAGCACTCTGGCGCTTTACGGTTGGGAGCCGTGAGATGAACGTGAGTCTCGAACGCACGGCGACCAGCACCTCGACCGGTCGTCGCTTCTTTCCCGCTCCCACCCTGCCGCTCGCCTACTTCGCGGGCGCGCACCTCGCGCTGGCGCTTGCGTTCGCCGCGCTCATCGTCCGGCCCGATCTCCCGGGCACCTTCCATTACCATCCGCGACTCGTGGCGCTCGTGCATCTGGTGACGCTCGGATGGATCTCGGCGTCGATTCTCGGGGCCTTCTACATCGTCGGTCCGCTCGTGCTCGGCCTGCCGTTTCGCGCGACACGCCGTGATGCGGTGGCGTGCCTGTCGTTCTGGACAGGAACGTGCGGCATGGTCGTCGGATTCTGGTCAGGTCGGTATGCGCTGGTCGGCGGCGCGTCCCTGTTTGTGCTCGGACCGCTGGCGTTCATCGGGGTGCGCGCGATTCTGGCGCTGTACGCCTCGCGGCTGCCGCGCGGAGTGTCGCTTCATGTTGGACTGGCCTTCACCAACGTGGTGGCCGCCGGACTCCTCGGGCTGCTGCTCGCCATCAACCGTTTGACAGGGAAGCTGCCCTGGTCGCCCCTGTCCCTGGCCATCGCCCATGGACACTTCGCTGTGCTCGGCTGGGCCACGATGATGATCTTCGGGGTGGCGTATCGGTTGATCCCGATGTTTCTGCCAGCGGCGATGCCACGCGGACGAGGGCTGGCGGCCAGTGCCGTCCTGCTGGAGGTCGGAACGCTAGGTCTCACGTGGTCGCTGATCAGGGACGCGCGTCCGGCTATCTGGGTTGTCTGCGTTCTGGGCGCGTTCGTCACCTTCTTCGTTCAGGTTCGCCGGATGGTGCGCCAGCGACGTCCACGCCCCATCGAGCTGCCACGCCACGATTGGTCCACGTGGCAGACACATGTGGCCCTGCTCTACCTGCTCGTCGCGGCCAGCCTCGGGATCTGGCTTGCGGTCCGCGCAGCACCCCCTGCTGTGACGTGGGCGTACGGCGCCGCGGGAATCGTTGGTTTCGTGGCACAAATGGTGGTCGGCATCCAGGGGCGGCTTCTCCCGCTGCATGCATGGTACCGATCATTGGGGCGCGCTCACGGCGTGCCGCCTGCGCGATCCGTTCATCGGCTGATCGAGCCACGGCTCGCCCTCGTCGTCTTCCTCTTGTGGCTTGTCGGCCTGCCAATGCTCATGAGTGGCCTGATGGGACAGCCGCACCTCTTGGTCGCCCTCGGCGCCGCGTCCCTGCTCGGTGCGACGTTCGTTAACGCCTCGCATGCCGCGCTCGTCATCCGGCGCGCGCAGCCCAGGAATGATCCTGAGACGCAGGCCTAGCCCGGCCTAGCCCACGACGATCTTCTCGTCCTGTGCGGACATTTGCCCAGTGCACCCCGCAATATTCCTCAGATTGCCAGGTTCGTGGTGTGAACGTCAGCCACGCGACGGACGTAGCGCGGCCGCAATCGCGACGAAGCCGGCGCCGATACCGGTGAGCAGTCCACCGAGCACGGCGGCGAGACAGGTCACCTGCCCGGCCAGGTACGTGCCCATGAGTGCACTGCGCAAGCACTCGCCGGTGAAGGCGACGTGTTGCAGTTGCGCGAGCTGCTGGTCTTTCCGTGCGCCGGCGATCCACGCCTCGTTGATCTCGGCGTAGGTACGCCCTTCGGTGGCCGTCTTGATGTGCGCCGCGATCACATCTGCGAAGATTCTGGCCTCTTGGGCCGTCCGCACCCGGGTGCCCGCGTACCGCGCGAGGTGCTCCGGCAGCTCCGTCGAGCTCGGGAACGTGATTCTCTGCCCCTCAAGCTCCCGTCTGATCCTGATCCGTCCACGGCGTCCTTGAGCGATCATCACCGATCCCGCGACCACTAGCGCGCTACCGAGAAGCCTGAGGAGCGCGGGCGTCGCGATCCGGGTACGGTCCTCATGCGTCGTGCCTTCGCGTACGTGATGAGACTCAGCCATCGCAGCGGCCGTCGATGCAAGTGACGGGCCACTGACTCCGCGGTCTCGCTTTGAGTGTGAGTCTCCTGAGCAGCCTACCGTTCCACAGCGAGTCCCGCGCTTGCTCTTACGTAAACGCAAACGTGGGGGATTCTTCCCGAGGCGGCTGGGCAATGGTCCCCAACAGCGTTGGTGGCAGCCCGCACGGCTGCGGCTCGCGAAGGTCGTCCGCCCCTATTGGGACAGCGTGGTATGACCCGCAAGCCACCAGTCAACGTCGCGGCCTCCGTTCGCGCGAGGCCCCTGAAGGTGAGCACGGCGCGGCAGGAAGACTTCACGCTGACGCTGGCACGGGACCTGCTTCTCAGCTGGGTAGGCTTGGACGGCCGCAGCGGAAACATACGTCCAGCGTTTCTTGGGCTGTCGCGACAATCGGCCCTCCTGCCGCAGGGTCAGAAACCCTACGAGGGTGACGAGGAGGATCCGATGCCACGTGAGATGTTCGGCGACATCGTTGAGCCGCCGATCACGGTGGGATCGAACAAGCGATATTCGGTCGCGATCTCGATTCTGCTCCACGCCGTGATCGTCGGAGCCGTGGTGATCATTCCATTGATGGCGACCGGCACGCTGCCGACGCCCCCCGCGATGATGGCGTTCGCCGCAGCACCGCCGCCACCGCCTCCACCGCCGCCCCCACCGCCACCACCGCCCGCAGCGGCGCGGCCGGCCACGGTCAAGCCTGTTGAGGTCAATCCCGCCGCGGCGCCCATTGAGGCGCCATCCGAAATCAACCCGGAGACACCGCCGTCGAGCGTCGTCGGTGTACCGGGTGGTGTCGAAGGTGGTATTCCGGGCGGCACGGTGGGGGGCGTTGTGGGCGGTCTTCCTCCTCCAGCGCCGCCGCCACCCCCGCCACCGCCAAAGCCGGTGCGTGTCGGTGGCCGTATCAAGAAGCCTCGCAAGATCAGGCATGTCGATCCCCAGTACCCGCAGATCGCGCAGTCGGCGCGCGTGCAGGGCATCGTCATCATCGAGGCCACCATTGGGACCGACGGCAGAGTGACGAACGCGCGGGTTCTCAAGTCCATCCCACTGCTCGACCAGGCT
>WHTT01000094.1:0-224 GCA_009377605.1 Luteitalea sp. | reverse complement strand
GCAGTACACGCCGACCATGCTCAACAATCAACCGGTGCCGGTCATTATGACGGTCACCGTGAACTTCACGCTACAGTGACCGACTCCCTGTTCCCACACCCTCACGTGGGGCTACACGACAGCATTAATGTCTGATCACATACCGGTCGTCATCGTACTTGGAAGGGCGGACGAGCAGGACGACGAGGTGCGAGCAGGATGCCAGAGGCGTGATCAGATGCCGG
>WHTT01000093.1 GCA_009377605.1 Luteitalea sp. | reverse complement strand
TAGTCGTTGATTTCCTGGAGGGCGATCCAGACCAGCCGATCATCATTGGCAACGTCTATAACGCGGAGAACATGCCGCCGCACGGCGGTGTGGTGAGCGGCCTGAAGTCGAATACGCACAAGGGCGGCGGCTACAACGAGATGTCGATGGATGACACGGCCGGGAGCGAGAAGATCACGGTCCACGGCCAGTACGACATGAACACCACGGTCGAACACGATCAGACGAACACCATCAACAACAATCGCACGTCGTCGGTAGCTGTGGACGACACGGAGTCTGTGGGCGCGAATCAGTCCGTCACTGTGGGGGGCGACCAGAGCATGTCGGTTGGCAATAATCGCACGTCATCCGTCGCCGTAGATGACACTGAGTCCGTAGGCTCGAATCAGTCAATCGACGTGGGGACCGATCGGTCCGTGGTCGTTGGTAGTAACGAAACCGTATCGGTGGGCAGCAACCAGAATGTATCCGTGACCGGCAACCAGGGTCTCACGATTGGCGCCATGCGCTCAGTTGTCGTCGGCGCCGACGACGAGATCAGCGCAGGTGCGAATATGCGGCACGGTGCCGGTGCCAACCTGGACCTCTCGGCCGGTATCGATCTGAGCGCCTTTGGGGGTGCCAACGTGAAGGTGACTGGCGGCGTAGCGGTGGAGGTGGCCGCGGGCGCGACCATCACCCTGTCCGCAGGCGGCTCATCGATTCAGATCGGGCCAGACGGTATCAAGGTCACGAGCGGTGCGCTGGTGACGGTCATGGGCTCGACAATCAAACTCAACTGAGGGCCATGGGCGAACGGAAGAACGCGATCGCACGGCGGCTCGATCGGCTGAACGATCAATGGAACGAGTTCGCCTCGAACAGCGAGGCCAGACTGCTCCGCTGGCTCGTCCGTGACGACGAGCTGCGTGTGGTCGAGGCATTCATACAGACGGAGCAAGACGATCGAGCGGGAGAGATCCCGGACCTATTCCTAAGCTTGGTCGATCCGTTTGAGGATGTCGTTTCATACGGACAAGTGCTGCGAGCATCGCTACTGTCCCAGTACGAGGAGGCACGCCCCGATCTCGTCGCGGCAGGCATGGATGACGCCTGGTTGCCGCCGACGCCAGAGGGTCGGCACAGTCTGGTTGCCTTCCTCGAGACCTGCACGTCGCTGCGCGCCCACTACAACGAGCTGACGGACAAACTGGCGCTTGTACTGATGCCCGTGAGCGTGAGCGATGATGCAGAGTGGCAGCGTTGGCTGGGGGCTCTGGTCGAGCGGCTGCCCGAGGAGGTGCGCGTCGCAGTTGTGGACTCGATCGATAGGCCCGTGTTGATCGCGCTTGCCGAAGGCCAGCCGGGTCGTGTCGCCACAACCGTCGCAGACCTCGACATGCCCAGCGCGATCCTCGAGCTCTCACGAACCGGCGGCACGTCTACCCCTGATGGTCAGTTCCGCGTGAAGTTCACGGCGTTGTCGCAAGCGCTGGCGCAAGGGGACCTCGAGACCGCGCGAGAGCGTGCCGATGCGGCCACGGCGATCGCGAAAGCCAATAACTGGACTCACCTCGTCGCCGCCGTGAACATGGCACTCGCGGGTGGCTTCCTTGCTGCCAAACGCTGGACTGAGGCCATCTCGCTGTACCAAGACGCGGGTGCAGCAGGAACACGGCTCAAATCGGACGGGGACGCGGTGGGCAGCAAGCTCAGGCTCCAGGCCGGTCTTGGGCACTGCGCCGCACTTTTCGCCGCGGGCGATTTCCGGCAGGCTGGTGCCACGTACGAAGCGGCTGCAGTGCTCGCGACGAACGCGGCCGATGGGCTCATGCTGGTCGAGTGCTGGCGCATGGCCAGCTACTGCCACGAACGGGCAGGCGACTTGGCGCGCGCATGGGATTGCGGATTGCGGGCGCTGGATGCGGCGGAGGCACTGCCTCCTGAGAACCGTGCGCATTCGACACTGCCATTCGCGGGCGAGGGCATGCTCCGACTCGCGAACATGGCGAGCGCTCCGTCCACGCACGCGGAGTTCGTCGAGCAACGCCTGACCGACCTCATGGGCACCTCGCAATGGCGGTCGGTTGACGCTGCGGCCGGAGACCTCGGATGATCGCCGCCAAGGCCTTCGATCCCGTCCTGGGCATCGACATCCACATCATTCAGCCGCCCCCACCGGCCCCGCCCGTGCCGGTGCCGCACCCATTCATCGGGCTGCTGATCGATCCGTTCGACTTCGCGCCCATCATCGGCTCCACGGTCTCAGTGAACGGCCTGCCGCGCGCGACCGCTGGCACTGGCGGCATGTGCATCCCGTCGCACATCCCGATAGGTGGCACGTTCGTGAAGCCGCCAGCCAATGAGTGCGACGTGTTCATGGGCTCATCTACTGTGCTGGCCGACGATGAGCCGCTCAGTTTCCTCGGCATGCCGGCGCTTAGTTGTCAGGATATCGGCATTCCACCTATCCCTCGGCGCAAGAAAAAGCGCCGCGTGAAATCGCTCGTCTTGCCGACTAGCGTGGTGCTTGCCGTACCGATGGGCGCACCCGTGCTGGTCGGCGGCGCGCCCACCGTCTCGATGATGGCGCTTGGCATGCGCGCCGGGATGGCTGGCCTCGGCAAGGCCTTCAAGAAGCTGCGCAAGCTGAAGAAAGCCAGCCGCCGGATGAAGGCGCTGTCGGACAAGATCCAGAACGCCGCAAGGAAAGGGATGAACAAGCTGGGCGTGCCGCCCAGCTTGCAGAACAAGGTCCACCGCGGTATCTGCTCCGCTACGGGGCATCCCGTGGACGTAGCGACCGGGAAGGTATTTACCGACGCCGTCGACCTGCATCTGCCGGGTCCTCTTCCCTTCGACTTCGAACGTGTCTGGTACAGCGCTTCGACCTATCAGGGACCGCTGGGTCACGGGTGGCATCACAGCTACGATATGGCGCTACTGATCGACTCGCCCAATGACGCTGTGACCGTGAGAGCACCGGACGGGCGTCCGGTAGCATTTCCTACGCTGGAGGAAGGCGAGAGCTATACGGACTCGAAGGAGCGCCTTACGCTCGTCCGCGATGCGCATGGCTATGCACTGCACACGGCGACCGGCTCAATCTTTCGTTTTGCTGCGTCCCGAGACAAAAGTCAACCGCAGGTCCTGGCCTCTGTCGAGGATCGGAACGGCAACGCGTTGGAGCTGGCCTACGACGCCTCGAGGCGTCTGACTGCCATCCGGGACAGCGCCGGGCGAGTCATTTCCCTCGAGTCGGACGCCGCGGGCCGGCTCAATACGATCTGGGTACCAGATCCAGAGGATCCGAACCTGCGGCAACCGGCCGTGTCCTATCGCTACAGCGCTCAGGGGGATCTCGTGGAGGTCCGGGACGCAGTGGGAAACGCGACACGCTACGAGTATGTCAACCACCTTCTGATCCGCGAAACGGATCGCGGCGGTCTCAGCTTCCGTTTTGCCTATGACGGCAGCGGTCCCGGTGCTCGGTGCATCCACACTTGGGGCGATGGCGGGTTATTCACCCGGGCTCTTGCCTACGATCTGGAAGCTGGCATGACTATCGTGACCGATAGCTACGAACAGTTGATGACTTATTACTGGAACCCTGCCGGTTTGGTCGAGCGCATGGTTACAGCATACGGGGAGGAGAAACAGTTCGTCTGGGACGACAACAACAACCTGATTGCCGAGATCGATCCATTGGGCAACACAACCACCTTCGACTTCGACGAATGGGGAAACCGGACGAAGGTCACCGATGCCTTGGGGGCGTCGACGAAAAGCGTGTACAACGCCTTCCACCAACCCAGGGAGGAGATCAACGCGGCAGGCGATACCTGGAAATACGGCTACGACCATCGTGGCAACCTGGCCTCTGTTATCAATCCGCTTGGTCGGGCGATCCGCTACGTTCATGACTCCCGCGGCCTGCCTCTCGAGATCGACGACGCGGCGGGGGGGATCAGCAGGTTAACGTGGGATGAACGTGGGGATCTCGTCCGGTTCAGCGACACGCATGGTGCGACAACGCAGTTCCTCTACGATGCGCTCGGGCGTCTCACGGCGAGCGTTGATGCGCTTGGCCAGCGGCGTGCCTTTTCCTACGATGCCGTCGGACAACTGATCCGAATCGACCACCCCGACGGAAGCTGTGAGCAGTTCGCATATGACGCACTCAGGCGCCTTATCGCGTACGCGGACCCGCTGGGCCATACGCGGCAATTCCGCTACGCGTCCGGAGATCGACCCATCGAACGTATCGACAGCACGCGCCGCATCCGGTTCGAATACGACCTCGAGAATCGGTTGGTTGGGATTGTCAACCAGAACGGCGCTCGCTACAGCCTAAAGTACGACGCCAATGACAACCTGATCTCCGAGGTTGGCTTCGACGGACGCACGAATCGGTACGAGTACAACTCGGCCGGCCAACTGATCCGGCGCCGCGAAGGCGGCGCGTCTGCGGATACGCCCGAACACGTCATCGAGTACGTTCGTGATTCTCTCGGACGTCTACAGCGGAAGATCCTGCCCGATGGTGGCGCCGAGTTTGCCTATGACGCCGTTGGACGTCTCGTCCAAGCCACCAACGCGAGCTGCGATGTTTCCTTCAGGTACGATGAGATCGGCAACCTCCTTGAGGAGAGGCAGGGCGAATACTCTATGATCCACGAGTACGATGCCATTGGCAATCGCGCGCGTACCACATATCCACAAGGCGAGGTAGTGACGTTCGATTTTGAAGCTCCTGGGCATGTTCGCGCGATTGGCCTCGATGGCCGGACCATCGCGACGATCCAACGTGACGCGCTCTATCGTGAGCGCAGCCGTACGCAGGGCGCTGTTGAAAGTACGTATGACTACGACCCCGTCGGCCGCCTGAAGCAGCACCGAACGCGCAACGGGGCGAGCCTGCTCTTCTCGCGAGAGTACGGTTATGACCTCGCCGGGCGCTTGACGGAGGTGACCGACTCGGAACAGGGACGGACGTCGATGGCTTACGACGCTCTGGGTCGCCTCACGCACATGCTGAGTCCACAGGCCCGAGAGGTGCTGGCATTCGATCCGGCCGATAACCTAATCGACGCAAATGCGCCGCTGGCGGGTGGTGCCGTCCTCAACAACCGGCTTATCACGTACCGTGGCATTCGTTTCGAGTACGACGTGTTCGGCAACATCGCGGCGAAGCGCAGCAGCGCAGACCGCACCGACCACTTCAGGTACGATTCCGAGCATCAACTTCTCGAGACGGTATGTCACCGGTCCGGTTCGACCGAGAGAACCGAGTACGCTTACGACGCGTTGGGCCGGAGAATCGCGAAGCGAACCGATGGCGCCAAAGTGGAGTTTGTTTGGTCGACTAACCTATTATTGCAGGAGCGTTCCGATGATAAAGTGCAGAGCTTCATCTATGGACCGCGCAGCTTTGTGCCTCTCGTTTCGTGGAATGGTGACGGAATCCTACACTTTCATTGTGATCCATCCGGCACGCCGCGCGAGCTGACCCGGCACGACAACGGGAAAGTGGTCTGGCGCTCGGGCCACCGGCTATGGGGCAAGACACATGATGAGGAGTCCTCGACGGTTCGCCAACCCTTCCGCTACCCGGGTCAATACCACGATGGCGAGTCTGGTCTCCACTACAATCGGTTTCGCTATTTCGATCCAGATGTCGGCAGATACCTGACTCAGGATCCCGTTGGCCTTGCCGGCGGGTTCAACCCGTATGCCTACTCTCCCGATCCAGTCAACTATATCGATCCACTGGGCCTACAGCGTCGCTGGCTCCCGCTCGGGGACGGCTGGGAAGCGGGGGTCGATCAGTTCAACACCGGCGGCCGAGCTTCTCACGAGATTCACGTCTACGCCCCTGGGAGAGTCGAGGTTGGTGTGGTCGGTCCGGACGGGGAATGGATTCCCAAGCACGGCCATCCGAACACGCGGCCTCCCTCCGTTTCGGACGACATGTGCAGACGAATCCACGGCATCAATGTCGATCAGCTACGACGCGAGGGGCACACCGTTGACCGCACGAGAAAACGTCCGATGTTCGATCGAACATGCGGCAGATGAGTTGACCACATGCTCTATGCGAACTATTTACTTGTACAGAGAGAGCACGAGGACCATGCCGCGCTAGGTGCGGCGTTCCAGCGCTACGTGGCAGCGCTTGACGCAGCCAAGGATCGGATGCCGCCGAACCTCTACGATTTCATGACTGCTTCCTGGCACTACGATCATCTCGACCGCAGGGCGCTGCACGACATGCGCCTGCGTACCTTCACGGTGACTGAGACACAAGTCGCGAACACGCAGAACTGGGAGATATCTATCGAGATCGTTCTACTCGGCGCGTACTTCGACCGCGAGCTGCATCTGCGTTACGGCAACGTCAAGAAGTACTCGACCGGTATTCCCGAGACAGCGCGGCGGACCCCAAGCGGTTCCCACGGAGATCTGTTGACCGACGAGGTCGCCGTGCTCAAGGAGGGCGAATGCGTGCACGCCATGGAATTCAGCAGCGGCTCGATATTCGAGATCAGCTTCTGCGGATCATTCGACTACAAATTCGGCGAGACGCAAGTGCCGTAGAACGTTCGCGAGGGGTGTGGCCCTTTCTATCGCAGCACGAGGCAGAGGTCATGCATCATGCGTGACGTCGCGGATCTGACGTCATGGAAAGCGCAGGCCGGTCCATGAATCGGGACGGGTCCGAATGGTTTTCCATCCTGATGACGGTCGTTATCGGGTGGATCTCTGCCGGACACGATCAGTGCGCCGCTCTGGCACGGTCATTGGTCTCACCGGAAGCGCATATTGTGTGAACGGAGTAAAGAGATGGGCGACGGTCTTACTCCTGCACCCGCGAATGACTTCGGCGAGCCCATCGCGATCGACGATGGAACCCTGCCGCGCACGAAGTCGCCAACACCGGGCCCAATCGGGCTCGACGCCAAGAGCGGGAGTCCGAAGCAGACCCAGGCCAGCATGGCCGATCGCATCGTGAGCTTCGCGCGTCAACGCATGCGCCAGCGCGTTGGAGACGGTGAATGCTTCACGCTGGTCGATCGCGCGCTCCGCAACGCTGGAGCGCGGAGCGCCGCCGACTTCGGGACGGTGACGCCTGACGCGGATTACGTATGGGGGACGAGCGTCGGTCTGGCCGACGTCAGGCCAGGCGACGTGATTCAATTCCGAGACTACGTCTACGAGCGCGAGACCGACGCCACGAATCCGGACGGATCAGGCTCCACCGACACGGCTGTCCAAGAGCGCCCACACCACACGGCCATCGTCGAGCGCGTGGACGGAAACGGCGCCATCACCGTGCTCGAGCAGAATCATCCGGGTGGCGCGCCGGTCGTCCGCACACAACTGTTCTTCACGAACACCACACGCAGGGACGGCAATCGGGCAACGACCATCACGGTACGAGGGTCGTTTTGGTCTTATCGCCCTCAACAACGCTGAGCGGCTCGACGGGGACGATCGCGTGGGACACCTGTCGGGTGCGGGACGGTCAGCGCGAGACGAGCTCGGGCGCCTGCTGACGCGCAATCTCCAGCAATCGCTCCTTCAAAGGATCACGCAGCGCCGAGAGCTCCTGCACGTTGACCACCTCTTCGAACGCATCCATGCCGGTCAGCTCCGCGCTCTGGAGGATGAGCGCGTCCGACGGCCGTTCGGTGGAGATCCCAACGCCAATGCGCGTGATCGGCAGCGTGCCGAATTCCGGAGAGGTGCTGGTCGTGATCGGAAAGTGGAGCGCGTCGAACATCTGCAGGAGGCCGGGCGAATTGGTCGTCACCACATGCATGAGCAGGTAGCTGAGCACGAACCGTTCCAGCTCGTCACCGGGGCGCAGCTTCGCCTTCAAGAGGTCCGGGAGCCGCGATGGCGCAAACCCGGAATAGGTCAACACCCACGTCAACGGAGACCGCACCATGATGCTCCGCGTGTCCGAGCCCGACGGCACGGTGTGGGGATAGTCGACAGGGGTGATCTCGAGACCGTCGCCTGTAAAGGCGATCGGCGCCGTCAGCTCGCGTGAGAGCGTGAACGGCTTCGCGCCGCCAACCGTCTCATACAGGGCCTGGAGCGCCTTGAACGCCTTGTCGGCCCGGCGTGTCGATTCTTTCGAGCCGCCCTGAACGTAGTCACCGAGGACCAGCTTGGGCCGCAACAGCGGCGCCAGCGTCGCCAGATACTCCGTCATCTGCACGCGGACCGCGTCGGTGATGGCGCGCGTCAGCTTCCTGAGCACCAAAAGCGACTGCGTGCTGTCGCGTCCATCCATGGGCGAAGGCTCCATTTGTTCCAGGCCGTGGCGCGTCTTGTGGCCGAAGACGTGTAACCCGCGAAAGACGGGCTCAGATTATCGGCCAGTGAGACGCTTGTCAACGAAGAGCCGGCCTACGGGAACCTCAGGTAAAGAGTTGATCGTGTTCGGGATAGGGCGTTCGGTTCGTTTCCTTGTTTGAAAGGGCGAGAGAGCGCGAGACCGCGGGTGGCTATCCGACGTTCTTCTAGAGATGGTTATGGCTGAGCTCGCATGTACCCCACAACGCCGTGCCCTGCTGCTCCCGTCGCTTCAGGAGCACCCCCCTTGCTGGACTGACACTCACGTGCTGTACTAACCGTTCTCGCGACTTTGTCCCAATGTTTTCGCAAGTCGTCCCTGACACAATCGGCCGTTACGAAATCAAGAGCCTTATCGGCACCGGCGGCATGGGATCGCTGTATCTGGCGCGCGACACCAATCCCAACACGAAGCGACTCGTCGTCCTCAAACTGCTCAGTGCGACCCTCGATTTTGGCGATCTGCGCCAACGATTTGCCCGTGAAGCACGATCGCTGGCCGCGCTGACCCACCCCAATATCGTCGATATCTACGACTCCGGCGAATACGGCGGCTCGCCGTTCATCGTCATGCAGTACGTCCGGGGCGAAACGCTTGCAGAGAAGATCAAGCGGCAGGCGCCGATGTCGATGGCGCAGAAGCTCAAGCTGATGGTGGAGCTGTGCTCTGGGCTCGGCCACGCGCATGAGGCGGGCATCGTCCATCGTGACATCAAGCCGGCCAACCTGATGGTGGATCAGCACGGGCGGCTGAAGATCCTGGACTTCGGGATCGCACGCGTGGCTGAAAGCACGCTGACCATGGTGGGCGTCCCGATGACGCAGATCAACGTGCAGATCGGCACGCCGGGCTACATGTCACCCGAGCAGATTGAAGGCGCCGAGATCGACGCCCGCAGTGACCTGTTCGCCGTCGGCTCGGTGTTCTACGAGCTCCTGTCACACCGAGAGGCCTTTCCCGGGACGAATACGCGAGAGATCGAGCACCAGGTGCTGCGCGGCCGGCCAGCCCCACTGACCTCACTGGTCGAGGAGCTCGATCCGGAGATTGAACGGATCGTCGCGCGCGCGCTCGAAAGAGAGGCCAACCGGCGCTATCAGGATGCCGCGACGCTCGAAGCAGACCTCGAGCGCCAGCGTTGGCGGTTGAGGGCCGCGGATACACCTGCACCACGCGCCCGGACCACGCCGCCGCCGCCAGAGAGCCCAGGGCGAACATCTCGCGACTCGCGCGCGGATGCGGCATACCAACGTGCGCTCACGGTTTACGAAGAGGGGGCCTATGAAGCCGCCCGACGATTCGCAATCGAAGCGCTAGCCGAGGATCCCGCGCACACAGGCGCTCGCGCCTTCCTCGAGCGCCTCGAACAGATCGTGCAGCCACCGACGCCGCCTCCTGTGTTCCCGCCGCTCACGCCCGCGGCACCGACTGCGCTCAGAACGGCTGCGCATCCTTCGGCGCCGGGCACACCCGCACCGCCGACCGTGCTCAGAACGGCTGCCCACCCTTCGGCGCCGGGCACGCCCGCACCGCCGACCGTGCTCAGAACGGCTGCCCACCCCGCGGCGCCGGCAGTGCCAAAACGACGGACCGAGCTCCGACCGGGTACGCACATAGACGAACCGGTCGTACCCGTGCCACCGCCAGCGCTCAGGAGAGCACGCCATCCCGCAGCGCCGGCCACGCCTGCACCACCGACCGTGCTCAAGGCTGCGCCTCCTCCAAGCCGGCGATCTCTGCGCAGTGGTATCGGAGCGCTGTTGCCCTGGAGTCGATCCGGCGCACCATGGAAGAGCAACAGGCGCGCACTGCAGGCGGCTGCGATCCTGCTCGCGATGTTGTGCCTCGTCGCAATCGTCATGCTCTTCCGGCCGTGGGCCTGGTGGTCCGGACGGTTGCTGACGATCACGCGACCGGTGGGTGGCACCGTGTCGGCTAGCGGCATCAATTGCGGTACAGTCGGCTCGGACTGCACCGGCACATTCACCGATGGCCAGACCGTTGCACTCAATGCTGAACCTGATCCAGGTTTCGCCTTGGGCGAGTTCACCGGCGACTGCGCACCAAACGGCCGGGCCACGATGACGGCGCCACGAAGCTGCAGCGCCACGTTCGTGCCGATTCCGGAAGAGACTCCTATCTCGGCTCAATTGCTCACCATCGTCCCGCCCGAGGGTGGCACGATCGTCGGCACGGGCGTGACGTGCGGCTCATACGGAAAGGAGTGTTCAGCGGAACACCCGGAGGGCACCGAGATCGCGCTGCGCGCGCTGCCGGACGAGGGTTACGTCTTCAAGGGGTTCACTGGAGACTGTGCGGGAACGTCCGGCCAGACAGTGATGACAGCGCCACGCACATGTGGCGCGATGTTCACGCGTGATCGCCCGACGACTGCCGGCCCCGTCGAGCCGCCTCCACCGCGCCCCAAACGCCCTGCTCCATCGGCGGAACCGAGGCCAGTAACGCCTGACCCGATCCCGGCTGAACCGGCGGAGCCGACTCCCGCGCCGGAGGAGGTGGCCAAGGAGGAAATCCAGAAGGTTCTCGATGAGTACCGTGCCGCCTATGGCCGGCTCGACCTGCAGGCGCTGCGGCGCGTGTTCCCCGGCGTCTCGGACGTGATTGGCAAGCAGCTCAAACAATACACGTCGCTGGACTACACGTTCACCGGCCAGCCCGAATTCATCGACCTCGACGCGGCACTGGGAAGCGGAACCGTCAAAGTGGACGCTCGCCTGGCCCCCCGAGCTCGTGTGGGTGGTTCACTGAAGCCTTATGAACGGACCGACGAGTTCAAGGTGGAGAGGCGCAATGGCCGTTGGATCATCCGTGAGTTCAAGTTCGAGCTCAAGTAGCTGGCGTGCGTGATGAACGTCACCTGTTTCGCCGATGCGACGATGCAGACGCGCTTGGCGCGAGCGGTCGAGCATCATGTGGCCACCGACGTGTCGGCGGTGATTCCGGCGAAGCAAGAAGCGCCAAGCATCCCAGACATCATCGAGCGGACGCGGCGCTACGCTAGCGAGGTCATCGTGGTCGTCGGCCACTCGACCGACGGAACGCCGGAGCTGGCTGCACGGAGCGGTGCGAGCGTCCTCACAGACGGCGGTCGAGGAAAGGGAGAGGCCATTCGGCGCGCCATTCCCCACATCCGCACACCCATCACCGTCTTGCTGGATGCTGATGGATCGCACGATCCCGAGGACATCCCGTTGCTCGTGGAGCCGATTCTGGCCGACCGCGCCGATCATGTCTCAGCGTCGCGTCTGAGAGGCGGATCGAGCGAGCTGCACGGCGGATTCGATGAGTTCTTGCGGCTGGCGGGCAGCTCTTTCATCACCGCGTGCATCAACCGGCGGTTCGGCTGCCGACTGAGCGAGAGTCAGAACGGCTTCCGCGCCATCAGGACGAGCGTGCTCCGTCAATTGGACCTACGCGAGAATACGACAACGATCGAGCAGGAGATGATCATCAAGACGCTACGACGAGGGTTCCGGATGGCCGAAGTCCCGAGCCATGAGCACCCTCGCGCTCATGGCACCTCACACATTCGCGTGTGGCGGAGCGCGCCACGCTACGGTTTCTCGCTCGTCAAGTATCTGTTTCTCTGACCAAGTCGCGACGACACTGTGAACGTACTTGGCATCTGGGACGGCCACGATTCTGGCGCCGCGCTGCTGCAGGCGGGACGGCTGCTGTTTGCGGTCAACGAGGAGCGGTTGAGCCGCCGCAAGCTCGAGATTCATTTTCCCATGCGCTCCATACAAGCCTGCCTGGCGCACGCAGGTCTGGAGCCGCAGCAGATCGACGTCGTGGCTGTCTCCACCTCCGATCCGGCCAAGGCACTCGGCCGCTGGTCGCCGGGAAGCAAGGAGCGCTATTATGCCGTTCGTCGGCGCACCCAACGCCCTGGTCCCTTCGCTGGACTGACTCGTCTCGTGAAGTACCGCATGACCGAGTGGTCACCGGGACCGGTCTCGAAGGCGCTCAACCGGCTTGCGCTGCGACGGCAACTCGCGCAGCATGGGCTCGGGCGAGCTGCGCTCGATCTCGTTGACCATCACGAAGCGCATGCGGCAGCCGCCGCGTGGGGGGCAAACTTCGCACCGTGCGCCGTCGTGACCATCGACGGCCTGGGTGATGGCCTCTCTGCAACCATCTCGGCATTTCGGGAGGGCCGGCTCGAGCGGCTGGCGGCCTCACCGGCGCGATGCTCGCTGGGCGTGTTCTTCGAGCATGTGACGAATCTCCTCAACATGCGCGAGCTCGAAGACGAGGGCAAGGTGATGGCGCTGGCCGACTACGCTGCGCCGATTGCAGATGAGGACAACCCGCTGCTCGCATGCGTTCGCGTGCGCGACGGCGTGATCGAGACGGTGCGTCCTGGGCACGGCTTGCGCCGGCCCCTCGCGCAGATTCACTGGCGCTATGCCAACGAGCAGTTCGCGTACATGGCGCAGCGCGTCGTGGAGCACACATGCGTGGCGCTCGCCCGCGATGCCGTTCGTCTCACCGGGCTCGGGCGGCTCGCGCTGGCCGGCGGCGTGGTGTCGAATGTCAAGGCAACGCGACGCATCCGTCTGCTACCCGACGTAGAAGACGTCTACATCTTTCCGCACATGGGTGATGGGGGGCTCGCTCTCGGAGCAGCCGTCGTGGCGGCGTCGCGGTATCGTGACGGCCTCGACCTCGACCTCGACACGCTCGACCTCGGTCATGCGTACGACACGCCAGCCATCGAAACAGCGCTGCGAATCGCGGGCCTTGCCGTCCGGCCCGTCCCGAATCTCGCCGATCGTGTCGCTGACCTCTTGGCCAAGGGGCGGATCGTCATGTGGTTTCAAGGACGCATGGAGTATGGTCCCCGTGCACTTGGCAACCGAAGCGTGCTGGCACGTCCCGACCGTCGGGACGTGCGGGACCGCTTGAACCTCGTGCTGAAGCGGCGCGTGTGGTATCAGCCCTTTTGTCCAAGCGTGCTCGAGAGCGAGGGACCACGGATCCTCGCGGACTGGACGGGTGCCCGCAACCGGTCCATGACGATGGCGTACGAGGTCTCGCCGTGTTACCGAGATCGTCTGGCCGGCGTGACGAGCGTCGACGGCACGTGCCGCCCGCAGTTCGTACCGGACAGCGAGCCAAGCGAGTTCGCCGAGTTGCTGCGACAGGCACGCCACCGGTGGAACGTGGCGGCTGTGCTCAATACGAGCTTCAACATTCACGGCGAGCCGCTCGTCTGCTCGCCGGCCGAGGCCATCGATGTATTCCTGCGTTCCGGCGCGGACGCGTTGGCCATTGGCCCGTTTCTCGTCACCCGGCCCTGCGCCGATTGAGCCACCATCGATCCGATGACGCCTTCACGACGAGCTTGGGTCTTGGTCGTCTCGGCCTGGCTCGCAGTACTCGCGGCGCTGCTCACCTGGCTGATGAGGACGCCCTCTGTCTCGCTGCGTGAGCAACTGAAGGTTCTTCAGTTCTGGTCGCTGGAGCTTTGTGTCGGGCTCGTGCTCGCACTTGGGGCTGTCGTCCTCAGGGACATCGTTCGCAGGCTCGACCGACGTGACGGGCTCATGATGCTGATGCCGGTGGTCCTGGCCCTCGGGCTCACGCTGTTTGTCGCGCCTCGGACCAATCGCATCTACTACGACGAGCAGATCTACCAAAACGTCGCGCAGAACCTCGCAGATCTGAGACTGGCCCAGATGTGCAACGACGGCACGGTTGAGTACGGCCGGCTCCAATGCTCGAGCGGCGAGTACAACAAGCAGCCGTACGCCTATCCCCACTTGTTGAGCCTGGCGTATCGGGCGTTCGGCGTCACGGAGACGACGGCGTTCGTCGTCAACGCGATCGTGATGGCGGTGACGGTTTCCTGTGTGTATCTGCTCGTGCTCATCTTGTTCGGTGATCGCGTGGCGGCGTTCTTTGCCGGACTCCTCATTGCGCTCACGCCGCAGCAGCTCAGTTGGTCGGCCACGGCGGCCGTGGAGCCCTCGGCCTCACTGGCGTTGCTTGCCGCGCTGCTGTGCGCCGCGCACGCTTCCCGCTCCATGAGCACGGTCGCTCTCGCCGCCACTGGCGTCGCCGCTGCCTACGCAGTCCAGTTTCGACCTGAATCATTCTTGATCGTGCCGGTCATCGGATCGTTGTTGTGGCGGCAGCGGGTCGGATTGTCACGCCCAAGATTGTGGTGGGTCGCGCTGCTGTCGTTTGCGCTCGTCGTCGTCCACGTGGGTCACATGTTCGCCGTGAGGAACGAAGGCTGGGGCACGAGCCACGCGCGCCTCTCACTCGGATATCTGGTGGAGAACCTTCGCGTCAACGGCGGATTCTACCTTGGAGACGAGCGTTTCCCGGTGATCTTCACACTGCTCGCGATCCTCGGGTTGCTGAGCTGGTCGTTCAGGCGGGAGCGGATGGCGTTGGCCCTGTACTTCTTTCTGTTCTTCGGGATCTATCTCGTGTTCTATGCCGGAAGCTACGACTACGGGGCTGATGTCCGCTATTCCCTCATGACCTATCCGCCTCTTGCCATGCTTGGAGGGCTTGGTGCCGCCCGCCTTGTTGGGTGGCTCGAGCGCATCACGGCAGGTCTGCCTGCGCAGGGGGCGGTCACGGCCGGCCTCGCGTTCCAGTTTCTGTCGTATGCCCCACTCCTGCGGGCAACCAGCGAGGAGGCGTGGGCGGCACGAGCGGACGTAAGATTTGCGCGGTCAGTCGTTCCCCAACTTCGAGGCAATTCGTATGTGCTGACGCACAACCCCGGGATGTTTCACGTCTGGGGAATCAACGCCGGGCAAATGTCTCGGGTGGTAACCAACCCGAGTTACTTGGACTACGTCGCTGCCAGGTACGCCGGCGGCGTCTACCTGCACTGGAACTTCTGGTGCAACGTCCCGGATCCGGTCCAGCAGGAGTTCTGCCGAAAGGCCCTCGAGAACAGGCCAGTTGAGACGGTGCGCGAGCATCGGGAACGTGATCAGCGCTATGCAATTTACCGTATCGAGCTGCCTTCCGGACGAGACTGACACGCTATGGCCCAGCGACGTGATGCGCCTGCAACGCCATGCGTCTGCAACGCCATGCGCGATACGGCGTCTTGACTTGCCGCGAGGAACGATGCTATACACAACCCCAACGTTTGGAGATGATTGCTGCTCCTCAGCACGTCTTGGCAACTATCGAAGCCACAGGGACTTCCGACCTGGCTGTAGCTCCCTCGGAACAGGTATGAAGCGTCCGGCGAGTGTTTCGCTCATGTTGCTGGTGGCCGTGTGCTGCATCCCTTCTTCGGCTTCGGCTCAGGCGGTCGAGACAACCGAGGGACTTTCACTGCGCGACACGATTGGGCAGTTGACGCAACAGGTCGGCTCGACTCCGGTTGGCGACGCGATGGTGTTGGCGACAGCACTGGAGGTCGCGACTTCACCGCTCGGCACGACATCGAGCGGCTTCGGCTTCGAGCTGGATCCGAACACGGGACTCCTGGTGCGGAGAGCGACCACGTTCGGCCCGTCGTTCGCCGAACGAGCGCTGACGGCCGGCGCTGACAAAATGGCCATCCAGGTGAGCTTCAGCAGCGCCACCTACGACAAGCTCGGTGATGTCGATCTCGACGGCATGCGGCTCGGCGCCTTGACCGGCGACTCGCCCGAGACGTCGTTCACGGGAACCACCAGCTTGGAGATCGAATCCCAGACGCTCGTTCTCGGCGGTGTCATGGGTATTACCGAGAATATCGACGTCGGCGTGGCCGTGCCCTTGGTGAAGGTCAGGGTGCAGGGCCTCACGGAGGTGGTCGACGGCGACGGCAAGTTCATTCGCGATGCCGTCGGCGGTGGGACCTCTTCCGGCCTGGGCGACATCGCGGTGCAGGCCAAGTATCGGTTCCTTCGATTTGGCAATGGTCTGCCTGATCCTGGAGGCGTGGCCCTTGCAGCAACCGTGCGGCTTCCGACGGGAAGTAGCGAGAATCTCCGTGGCTTGGGTCTCTACCGAGCGCTGGTCTCGGTGCTGGCGTCCGCGGGTCGGGGACGATTCCGGCCGCACGCCAATGTCGGCTTCGAGTGGTGGGACAAGGGGATAGCGGCGCAGTCGGGGTTTGCGCCCGTTCCAGACGTGGAGACCGGTTTGGAGCCAGCGACCAGCATGGTCACGGTCCGGCACCAGTTTCAATATGCCGCTGGAGTCGAGTTCGAAGCAGCGTCGAGGCTGACCTTGCTCGTGGATTTCCTTGGACGGCATCTTCTCGACGGCGGGAAGGTGGGCTTCCAAGCCTTCACCCCCGGGGATGATGGTCAGGGCGTGACCTCCTTCGAGTCGCTTGTCGCGCTGCCGGAGGGATTTCAAAAGCTCACCTTGGTGCCTGGCTTGAAATGGAACATCAAGGGCAACCTCCTGTTTTCGGTAAACGCACTGATACCAGTTCAGGACGAGGGTCTTCACGACGTCTTCACGCCCGTGGTCGGCCTCGACTGGGCCTTCTAACGGCATCATGAGCGAACGCACACATCTGTCGAGGAGAGGACAACCCGGTCCGAGCCGGCGAGCGGCATCCCTCATCGGGCTTTGTCTGGCCTCGCTGCTCGCGCTGCTCGTCGTGGCCTGTGAGGACGAGACGCCGACCGGGCCAGGCGCGGTCGGCGACGGGCCAGGCGCGGTCACCGTTACCAAGACGACGACGTCGACCACGACATCGACGATCGAGCCAACGACGACGACAACGACCGTGCCGGGAGGCGAGGTGCTCCGGTTCGTGGGCCTTCAAGCACCACCCGAAGCGCCCAACGATATGACGTTGATTGTGCAACTGATCCCCGCTGAAGGCGTTGCTGCTTCGCTCCTCGGCCGTGTACCAGGCGTCATGCAGGCTGACCCGCCGGAAAGCAGGTACAGCGTTGAGGGTGTCTACCAGACGGGAAGCGGGACGAGTGGAGAAGTCAAGGGAGAGCTAGGTGGGTCACCAGACCCTCTCGAGTTGGGCGGGCAGTTCGAGGGGACGCTGACCGCGAACCTGGAGGACTGCACGGCAGAGCGGCAATTCTCTGGAGCGCTGTCTCGTCTCTTCGTCGAGTGGACGGGAGGAGACACGGTGCGCGATTGCCCAGGAAGCCCGCTGTCCTTCCCGGCCTTGAAGCTCGTGCACACCGACGCTCCTCCGCCAACGACCACGATCGGTCCAACCACCACGACGACCAGCACGACGACGACGCCTCTCGTGTGCGACTTTTCGCTCAGCCCGACGAGCGCGACGATAGGACCCCAGGGTGGCTCGGGCGAGGTCGTGATTGCGACGACTGGCGGATGTAACTGGACGGCGCAATCGCTCGCGGATTGGATCACGCTGCGGCCGCCGCTGAGCGGGAATAGACCAGGCAAGGTCGTCTACGACGTCAGTGCGACCACAGCGGCCCGCGAGGGAACGCTGCTCATCGCGGGAATTCCGTTTGTCGTGACTCAGACAGGCCCCTGACCACCAAGAACACGAAGGCCTTCGTGTTCTTGGTGGTCCCGTTCCAGTGATACGAGACTGGCGGCTTCAGTTAGCGTTGATCCTGCTTTCAGCGGCGCTGCTGAGAGGCCTCTTCTTTGTTGGCTTCGGGCTGGGCGACGACCTCGGCTACATCGCCCACGTCGACGAGATCCTTGCGGGCCGCTATCCACCACTCGATCCACTCAACCAATACGCCTACCGCCCGCTCTTGCTCGTCCTGTTCGCGGGTGGCATCGCGCTGTTCGGCTACAGCGATTTTGGTGTCGTGGCGCCAGTGCTGCTCTCGTCGCTCCTGACCACCGCGCTCGTCTTTGGTCTCGTGCGAAGGCTCATCGATCCCGGCGCAGCCTGGTGGTGCTCGCTGTTGTATGCGTTCGAGCCGTTCAACGTGGTCAACAGCACCACGATGACCAACGACGTGGTTCTCTCGTGCCTCACGTTTGCCTCCTGGGGGACATTTCTCGTCGCCGACCACACGCTCGCTGCGACCAAGAGCCTCCGTCTCTTCGTCGCCGCGGGCGCCTTGATGACCGCGGCGTTTCTCATCAAGGTCGCCTTTCTGCCGGCCCTGTGCGCGCTCGCGCTGTATTCCCTCGCGTCCCTCAGGAGCAGACGTGCCGTGGTCGTGCGCCGACACGGCGCCTTCTATGTCACGTTCTTGCTCGCCTTGGTTGGCGTGTGCTCTACCTATTACGTCATCAAAGGGGACTTCTTCTGGCAGCTCAAGTCGGAGATGTTGTACTATCAGACGTACAAACCCGATTGGTATCTGGCCGGTATCGTCAACTACTGGGACCTGATGTGGCAATACCCCCGCAGCCTCTTTGGGCTATCCGGGTACGAGACGTTCCGCTATTTCGAGCACGGTTTTCTGTTCTGGGTATTCGTGCCTGCAGGCGCGTTCTCTCTAATGCGCCCCCGTCACGGCGTCATCACGTTTCTGATCGTCTCCGCGATCGTGGTTTTTGCCTTCTTCGAGCTCTACCCGCAGTACATCTCGCCACGGTATCTCCCGCTCGTTCGCCAGGAACGCTACCTCGAGATGCTGCTGCCGTGTGCTGTCATCGTCGTGGGAACGGCGCTTTTTCGGCTCCACCGGCGGCACCACGCCGTGGCAGTCAGTATTCTCTGTCTGCTGCTGGCGAACTTCGTCGCGGAAGGAAGCCATCGGTGGACTCAGTACGACGACAGCCAGCGGGACGTGCGGGAGCTGGCTCGCTACGCCAAGTCCACCATCGCCAACACGAACAATCGACTCGTGGTGGATCTTCCCGCGCATAACGCGCTGCGGTTCTACTTGAGGGACACACGAGTTGCGATTGAGCAGATCGGCCAGAATCAGCAGGCAGACTTACGAGGTTGCTACGTCGCGGTCGGTGGCGCACGAAGCTTTTGGTGGTCTCGGGACATGGTGTTCGATGTGGCGCCTGAGATGCTGCCGCCACACTGGGTCCTGACATACGAGGTCGCCGGCCGGAAGCTGCCGTGGCGGCGTTCGAATCTGCGCGTGTACTACGTAAGCGATCGCCCGCAACCCGGAGCCCTGCAGCCGGCACTGTGGCGTCGTGGCCAAGCCTGGGTGTCTAATAGAGCCAGCTCGTAAACAAAGGCGCATGAGCCTATCCGTGCACACTCCCGATCCGAGAACCGTTCCGGCACTGCGAGTCCACACGTCGGACGGTCGCACGTTTCGCTTTTCAGAACCGTTTCACGTCGGGCGTGAGTACGATTGCGAAGTGCAGATCGAGGATGTGCACGTCAGCCGGAAGCATTTGCTTGTGTCCTTCGATCGTGGACGCTGGTGGTGCCAGGATCTGCAAAGCGCCAACGGCCTCTTCGTCAACGGGCGGCAGGTGACGACAGCAGCCATCGAGGAGAGTGTGACGGTCTCGCTGGGAGCCGATGGTCCATCGTTGACGATAGCGTTGGAGCGTCCAGCCGTGCCGACGCAAGGGACGGGTGCACCGCCGGAAACGGTGCAGCGTTCTTCAAGTGACACGAGGCTGCTGGCCAGCTACGAGGCACGCTACTTCGGGTCGGGAAAGAGCGCGGAGCCGGTGGGTGCGCGAACCCTGATGATCCGCAAGGCGTTCCAGAACGTCCAGAAGAAACAGAAGCGCAGGTACGGGTGGATCGTCGCCGTGATGGGCCTGGCAGGGCTTACTGCGGCCGGCTACGCGTATTACAAGCATCGCCAGGTGGGCCAGCAAGAGGCGGTGGCGCAAGAGCTCTTCTACGCGATGAAGTCGCTCGACGTCGGCATGGCCGACCTGGAGCGGCAAGTGGCGGAGTCTGGGAGCGCGCAGGGCAAGGCGCAAGTCAAGCGGTATTTGGCCAGGCGCCGCCAGATGGAAGGCACATACGACAGATATCTCTCGGTGCTGAACTTGTACGACCAGCGGCTGAGCGAGGAGGATCGGCTGATCCTGCGGGTAACGCGTCTGTTTGGTGAATGCGAGCTGGCCGCGCCACCCGATTACCTGAGGCAGGTCAAGAGCTACATCCAGAAGTGGAAGTCGTCAGGGCGTTACGCGCGGTCGGTGAAGCTCGCGCAAGAGATGGGATATACGAAGACGATCGCCGACGAGTTTCTCGCACAAAATCTGCCGCCCCAGTTCTTGTATCTCGCGATGCAGGAGAGCGACTTCAACGTCTTCGCGAGCGGGCCGCCGACCCGCATGGGAATCGCGAAGGGCATGTGGCAGTTCATTCCGACGACCGCTACACAGTACGGGCTCACTGTCGGGCCCCTCGCACAAGCCAGAAAGCCGGACGCTGAAGACGACCGGCACCACTGGCAAAAAGCCACCCGCGCGGCAGCGCATTACATCAAGGATATCTACTCCACTGACGCGCAAGCGTCGGGCTTGCTCGTGATGGCCTCCTACAACTGGGGCGAGAACCGCGTCATCAAGCTGTTGCGGAGCATGCCCGAGAACCCGGCAGAGCGAAACTTCTGGGAGGTGCTCGAGAAGCATCGGAACCGAGTGCCTCGGGAAACCTACGACTACGTGTTCTATATCGTGTCGGCCGCGGTTATTGGAGAGAATCCCAGACTGTTCGGCTTTCCGTTCGATAATCCGCTCGGCTTCCTGGAGAAGGGCTAGTGGGCTAGCATCACGATTCGCGAAGGGCGTAGAGGTGCCCGCGAGTCCTGACGATCAACATGTCGCCGGTGATCGCAGGCGTCGCCAGGCACATCTCCGGCATGTCGTTTCGTGCGAGCAGCTCGAACACCTTGCCCGCGCGCGCCACGTAGACGACGCCGTCCTCGCTCGTGAAGTAGACGCGCCCGGCGGCGGCAACCGGTGAGGCGCTGAAACCGCCTGCATCCCTGGCAATTCTCTGCTGGTACAGGCGCTCACCGGTCTTCACGTCGTACGCCGCCAGGACGCCATTGTCGGCGACGATGCAGAGGATGCCTTGGTAGACGATCGGTGTGGTCGTATACGTTGAGCCACGGTCCACTTTCCACTCCACCTCGCCCGTGGCGGCCCGAATGCCAAAAATTGGCTGCCCGCCGAGTGGCCAGCCGCCGGTCACGATGATGAGGTCGCCGGCAATCACCGGCGTCACGACCTTGACCTCGGCTTCAGCGGGGACTCGCCACAGCTCTTTGCCCGTCTCGGGATCGTGGCCGCGAATGAAATGTGGTGAGTTCGTGATGAGCCTCGGCTCGGCGCTCGGGTGCACGACGGGTGTGCTCCATGCCGGCAGCTCGTCGCGATCGACGCGCCACACTTCTCTCCCTGTCTTGACGTCGAACGGGGCCACGAACGAGTTCTTGTGCCGGTCGTTCTGCACAATCACGCGCCCACCGTGAATGATCGGAGAGCTTGCCGGTCCCCACTGATCGGTGGGATCCTCGACAAGGCCGACATCGAGGGCACCAAGGTCCTGCTTCCATAGCTGCCGCCCGTCGAAGTCGTAGGCGTAGAGCCCCTCCGATCCCATCATTGCGACGACATGGACACCATCGCTCGCCGGCGTCGCCGACGCGTGCGTCGTCTTGGGGTGCCGTTTGATTCGTGGGATGCCTTGGTGGGCGGTACGTTCCCACAGCACCCGGCCATCCTTCCGATCGAGACAGTACAGCCGCCAAGCGTGCGGTTTGTCGTTGTCGGTGACAGGAGCCTCGAGTGGATTGGCTGCCGGCGCAGGTTTGGCGTTCTCCGCTGGCGCGTCTCGGCGTGCGTCGTCCTCGAGCATGACGGCGGTCGTCACGAACACCCGGTCGCCCCACACAATCGGGCTCGAATGACCGACCCCTGGAATCGGCGTTGTCCAAGCGACGTTGCGCCCATTCTCGACGTCCCAGCGCGCGGGCGGGTTCCCCGTCTCTGCGACACCAGTGGCATCAACGCCACGGAACGACGGCCAGCGCACTTCTGGCGCGACCTGGGCACGCGGCCCGGCCATGCTCCCGCCGAGCAGAAACCCTATCAGCAGCCCCAGCGGTACTCGCAGCTTCATCATCTGGATCACCCTCGTCTCTTGCCCTTCGTGCAAACCGAGAGACCGTGACGAACGCCTCGGCGAGGCGTCCCGACCGTCAGCATGGTAGGGCGCGTTCGCCGAACGCGCCGTGGTTTGTCGCAAGACGGAGCCTGCCGGCGTGAGTCGTCTCAGGCAGGCCGTGGACCGAGGGCGCCCTTCAACGGCGCATGGCAGTGAAGAAGGCGTCCCGAAAGGTGCGACTGAGGGTGAGCTGTGTGCCGTCGACCAAACGGAGGAGGTAGTCGCCGTGAAACAGTGGGTTCAAGCCGCGAACGGCGCCCTTGCGAACGAGGATCGAGCGATGGACGCGGACAAACCGGGAGGGATCGAGGTGTCGGGCGAGACTCTGGATGGTCTCGCGCGCGACGTGCCGCTGATGTGACGTATGGAGGACGACGTATTTGTTCGCAGCCTCGATCCACAGGATCTCGTCCACCGGAACGAACCTGAGGCCCTCGTCCTCCTTCACGGCAATCCGCGCGAGCCACGGATCCCTGATTCAGCGGAAATCGCCGCACATAGCGCATGAGCAGCGGCAGCGTC
>WHTT01000092.1 GCA_009377605.1 Luteitalea sp. | reverse complement strand
CATGCGCTTCGGGCTCGATTACGTCGGTGTCACGGCTTAAGTACCAAGCTATGAGACGGTATTAGGGCGGTTTTTCGGCGAAGTTAACGGAACGCCCCTTCTCGGACCCAGCCGCAGCTCACGCCGGTCGCCTGATGCACGATGGTCACCGTCACTCCCGGTAAGACGGCGCCCGTGGCGTCCCGTACGGTGCCCATAATGGCCGTGGTCGTCTGGACCTGGCCATAGAGGGTCGCCGCACTGACCAAGAGACTCAAGACACCCCAGCAAGCGTGTACAGAGATGCGTCGCGCCATTGTCCTCGACCCCCAAGCGGCTACGGTCTATCACCGGCTGCGTCGTATGCGAGCGTCAGCGGCCGGGTTCGCAAAACGATCGGGCGAAAGAGGAACCGAGCTCCGCCCGCAGGGTCCTGCCCGAGCGTTAGGCTGCGGCAGACCTGTCTGAAGCGTGCTCGGCGAAGCCGCTTGGCGACAACCCGTACGCGTTAAAGCCACCGCATTTCAAGCCTCGCGCGAAAGCGGTGATTTCGCTTTTCATGACCGGCGGTCCCAGCGCCATCGATCTCTGGGACTACAAGCCGCAGCTGACGAAGTATGCGGGCACGCCGCTTGACGACAAGGTGCACGGCGACATTCACGTGCGGCAGGGCTACCCGGGGCCACTGATGCCAAGCCCGTTCGAGTTCAAGCGGTTCGGGCAGTCCGGCAAGCTGATCTCGGAGGTGTTTCCGAACATCGGGCAGCACGTCGACGAGATCGCGTTCATTCATTCCGTGTACGGCAAGTCGAACGACCACGTGCAGGCGCACTATGAGATGCAGTCTGGGCACATCCGCGTAGGGTTCCCCGCCGCGGGCTCCTGGATTACGTACGGTCTCGGGACCGAGAGCACGAGCCTGCCGGCGTTCGTCGTCATCAACGACCCGCGCGGCGGGCCGATCGGCGGGCCGACCAATTGGAGCGCGGGATTCCGTCCTCGGTCCGACCTATATTGCGTTTTACAGAATTAGATGTTGTTGGCCGAGACGGCGAGTCAGCGCGGGGCGATTGAACAATCGCTGTGCGCTCGCGCGTTGTTGTCCATCCCACAAGGAGAAGAGCGATGACAGGTCCACGCTTTCCGCTGCGCGTTGTCTCGATACTCGCTGTGCTTGGGATCCTGTTCGCGCCAGCCCACGCCGCCGCGCAAGGAGCCGTGGGCACATTGCTCGGTAACGTCAGAGACGAGACCGGCAGCGCCGTGCCCGGTGCGACGATTACGGCGACCGAAGTCCGCACCAACATCAGTCGACACACCCAGTCCAACGAGGCCGGCAATTATACCTTTACCAACCTCGCGTCAGGGCTATACCGCGTCGACTGCGAGCTCGTCGGATTTCGGAAGTTCAGCCGCGAAGCCCTCGAGGTCAATGTCAATACGACGGTCCGCGTGGATATCGGATTGATCGTCGGCCAACTGGAAGAGTCTGTCACCGTCACCGGCGAGGCCCCGATGCTGCAGACCGATCGTTCCGACACCGGTCGCATCATCGACAGCACGCAGATCACGCAGATGCCGCTCGGGTTCAACCGGAACTTCCAGGGCATGCTCATCACGGTGCCTGGCGCGTCGCGTCCCTTCCGTCCGCATTCCGAGTTCTTCAACTCGCAGGACAGCCTGTCGAGCAATATCAACGGCCAATCACGGCAGGCGAACAATGTGCAGCTGGAAGGCACGGCAAACAGCGACAACAGTGGGTCGCTGACCATGATGATTCCGTCGGCAGAGGCCATCGAGACGGTTGCCGTCAGCACCAGCAACTACGACGCAGAGTTCGGCAGAGCCGGCGGCGCCGTGATGAACGTCACACTCAAGTCAGGGACGAATAATCTCAGCGGCTCGATATTCAGCTTCGGCAACACTGAGGCCACCATCGCACGGAACCCATTCTCCTCATTGCCCCCGGCCGAGACGAAGTACATGCAGACAGGCTTCACCCTCGGCGGGCCGATCCTCCGGAACAAGCTGTTTTACTTCGGGGATTACGTGCGGACGTTCGACGACAGCGGGCGCCTCACGCAGGCGCACCTGCCGGAGCCCGCATTCCGAACCGGCGATTTCAGCGGGGCGCCAACGATCATCTACGATCCGGCGACCGGCAATCCCGACGGTACGGGACGGACGCCGTTTCCGAATAATCAGATCCCGGCCCATCGCCTCAGCCCTATCACCCAGAAGCTTCTCGCCAACATCCCGATGCCGAATATCGCGGGCGCGCCGCTGGGCGCGACCAATTTCGCGAAACCGTACGTGCGGGAGAAGCGGGCGAATCAGTACGATCTCAAGGTCACCTACCAGGCGGCGGCGAACGACCTCCTGTCGGTGCGCTACAGCCATCAGAACGCGGCAACCTATGACCCGGCGACCTTCGGCATCTGGGGCGGCATCAAGCCGTTTGCAGGCTATGGCACCAATCCTACGCATAACATGGCCGCCAACTACAACCGGGTGTGGTCGTCGACGCTGATTCAGGAGGTCCGCATCGGCAGGACGTGGCACCATAACGAGGCGGTGTCAGACGCCCACGGGCTGAACACGTCCGACGATGTTGGCATTCGCGGCGTGAACCTGAACGAGTTTACGAGCGGCATCGCCACTATGGACGTCGGCGGTTACAGCGGCACACTGATCGGCTTCTCGAACTCGCTGCCGTGGGACCGCGCCGAGAAAACGTGGACGACGGCCACTACGATCACCACAATTCTCGGCAACCATACGCTGAAGATCGGCGGCGAGCTGCGCCACAACCGCTTCTTTCTGCTGCAGGTGCAGGACAACGGTGGGCCGCGCGGCATCTTCCGCTTCCGCGGCGCGGCAACGGCCATCCCAAGCGACACCAGGGCGCAGAACGGCTACGCGAATGCGCTGGCAGCCTTCCTCCTCGATGCGCCGCAGAGTCTCGCGCGAGACCTGATCACCGACGTCGACCCGGGCGGCCGCCACTGGGGCGCTTTTTCGTTCATCCACAACAAATGGCAGATGCGGCCTGACATAACCATCGACATCGGCCTGCGCCATGAGTACTACACGCCGCTCCTCGGCCTGGCCGATCGCGGCGGTATGGCGAGCTACGACCCGGACAACAACACTCTCCGCGTCGCCGGCTATGGCGAGGTCCCCAATGATCTTGGCGTGCAGAGCTACTGGACAAATTTCAGCCCGCGCACTGGGGTGTCCTGGCGTGTGAGCGAGACCAACGTCGTGCGCGCCGGCTATGGAGTCAGCGCGCTGCCGTGGCCTGGCTCCTACGGCTTGAACTACCCGGTCAAGCAGAACAATCAGCTCAACCCGGCGAATAGCTTCGTGACAGCCGGGTCGATGGCTGCTGGTCTGCCGTCGCCCAACTTCGCCACGATTCCGGAGTCCGGCATTATTCCGGCCGCGCCCTTCAAGGCGCAGGGCCTGACCGTCGTGCCTGCCAACCGGCGAGACGGACGGTTGCACTCGTGGAACGCTGCCTATCAAATGACACTCCCAGGTGCGTTCACGGCTGAAGTCGCCTATGTGGGCAATCGCGGGCAGGACATTCTTGCCGGCATCGACCTGAATGCAGGATACGTTCTTGGCGCGGACAACGCCGGGCGGCCACTATTCTCGAAATTCGGTCGAACCGCCAGCACCGGCAGCGTCACGCCAGTCAAGTCGAGTTACCATTCGATGCAGGTCAAAGTCGACCGCCGCATGAGGGCCGGCCTGCAGGTGACCAACTCATATACGCTGGGCCGCGCGCGCAGTTACTCCAGCGGGGATGGCGGTCCTTCCATCTCTACGCCCGCCGACTTTGATCGAGGATGGGACCGCCCGATCTTCGATTCCACGCACAGCCTCACGAGCAGCTTTGTGTATCTGCTGCCCTGGGGCCCGCGAGGCTCGTGGCTCAGGCAAGGCGTTGCCGGCAAAGTGCTGGGCGACTGGCAGATCACGGGGCTGTTCTCGGCGATATCCGGAAGGCCTATCGACTTCACCGCCAGCGCAGCAGGCCTGCGCGCTCCGGGCAACATTCAGACGCCCAATGCCAGCGGCACGCCCGACGTGCTCGGCGGCATCGGCTCGAACGCGCTGTGGTTCGACACGTCGGTGTTCTCAGCGCCTGCCGCCGGCACGTGGGGCAACGTGCAGCGCCGCAGTCTGTTGACCGGACCGGCGTATGTCAACGTCGATGCGTCAATCGTGAAGATCATCCGCTTCGGATCGCGCCACGCCGAAGTCCGGGCCGACTTCTTCAACGCGCTGAACCGGCCTCACTACGCGAACCCGAATGGGCAGCTCGGTAACGGGAACTTCGGCCGTATCACGGGAATCCTCCCGCTGAGCGAGCGCGTGATCCGGTTTGGCGGACGCTTTCTGTTCTGAAGGTGCCTTCAAAAGGAGATTTCGATGGCTTCTCGACGCCTGCTGACTCCTGATGCCGTGGTCGTTGTGAATGTTGTCCTGCTGATTGCGATGCTGGGGATCCTGTTCCTGCCCCAGGACGCGGCAGCTCAGGCCGCAAACGGGACGCTGCTCGGGAATGTGAGAGACGAAAGTGGCGGTGCGGTGCCGGGGGCAACCATCGCGGCGATCGAGGTGCGCACCAACATCAGCCGCACGGCCGTGTCCAACGAGACGGGCAACTACATCTTCACCAACCTCGCGCCTGGAGTTTACCGTGTGGAAGGCGAGCTGGCGGGATTTAAGAGGTTCACTCGCGAAGGCGTCGAGGTGAACGTCAACACGACTGTTCGTGTAGACATCGGATTGATGCTCGGCGCGCTGAACGAGTCGGTGACCGTCTCGGCCGAGACGCCGATGCTGCAGACCGATCGTACCGACACGGGACGGATTATCGAGGGGACGCAAATCGCCCAGATGCCGCTCGGATTCAACCGGAATTTCCAGGGCATGCTCATCACCGTGCCGGGCGCCTCTCGTCCATTCCGCCCGCATTCGGAGTTCTTCAACTCGCAGGACAGCCTGTCGAGCAACGTCAACGGCCAATCGCGGCTGGCCAACAACGTGCAGTTGGAAGGCACGGATAACAACCATAAGACCGGACTGCTGACCGTGCTGATTCCATCGGCCGAAGCCCTCGAGACGGTGGCTGTCACGACGAGCAACTACGACGCGGAGTTCGGCAGGGCAGGAGGAGCGGTCACGAACGTCACGCTGAAGTCGGGAACGAACGATCTGAGCGGCACGGTATTCATGTTCGGCAACACCGAGGCGACCGTCGCGCGAAATCCGTTCTCGGCGCTGCCAGACGTGCCCCCCACCACGTACTTGCAGACGGGCTTCACTGTCGGCGGGCCGATCATCCGCAACAAGCTTTTCTTTTTTGGTGACTACGTGCGCACCAACGACGACAGCGGGCGCATCACGCGCGCAGACTTGCCGGAGGCTTCGTTCAGGACCGGCGACTTCAGTGCTGCGCCGACCGTCATTTACGATCCGTTGACCGGCAATCCCGACGGCACGGGACGCACCCCATTCCCGAACAATCGCATTCCCGTCGGCCGCATCAGCCCCATCGCGCGGCGCATTCTGGAGAATCTCCCAATGCCGAATCTCGACGGCGTCCCGCTCGGCGGGACAAATTACGAGAAACCGTACGTGCGCGAGAAGCGAACGAACCAATACGACATCAAGATCACGACCCAGCTGACGCCAGGAGACCACTTATCGATCCGCTACAGCTATCAGAACGCCGCGACCTACGATCCGGCGACATTCGGCATCTGGGGGGGCATCAAAGAGTTTGCAGGGTTCGGCACCAATCCCACTCAGAACGTGGCGGGCAACTACAACAAGACGTGGTCGTCCACGCTCATCCAGGAAGTCCGGGTCGGCATGAGCTATTACCACAACGAGGCGCTCACGGAGGCCGACGGGCTGAACACGTCAGACGAAGTCGGGATTCGCGGCGTGAATCTCAGCCGCTCTTCGAGCGGCATCAGCACGATCGACGTGAGCGGCTACAACGCGACGCTCATCGGGTTCTCGGCATCGCTGCCATGGGACCGCTCCGAGCGCACGTGGACCATGGCGACGACCGCCACGAAACTCCACGGCAACCACACCCTCAAGATCGGCGGCGACCTGCGCTACAACCGCGACTACCTGCTGCAGGTGCAGGGCAATGGCGGGCAACGCGGCGTCTTCCGCTTCCGCGGCGCGACGACGGCGATTCCAACCGACACGAGTGCGCAAAACGGCTTCGCCAACGCGTTTGCCGCCTTCCTGCTCGACGCGCCGCAGAGTCTCGGACGAGACCTGCTCACCGACGTCGAAGATCCAGGCACGCGCCACTGGGGCATCTTCTCGTACATCCACGACAAGTGGCAGGTGCGACCGAACGTCACCATCGATCTCGGCTTGCGCCACGAGTACTACACGCCGCTTGTCGGGCTCACAGGTCGCGGGGGACTTTCGAACTACGACCCAGTCAACAACACACTGCGCGTTGCCGGCTACAGCGAGGTCCCTGAGAATCTTGGCGTGAAGAGCTACTGGAAGAACTTCAACCCACGCACCGGCGTGTCGTGGCGGCTCACGGAGAAGAACGTGCTTCGCGCCGGCTATGGGGTCAGCACCATCCCGTGGCCTGATAACTCCTACGCCGATATCAACTACCCGGTCAAACAGAACAACCAGATCAACGCGCCGAACACCTTCGCGACGGCCGGGTCGATGGCAGCCGGTCTGCCGCCTCCCAACTTCGCGACCATTCCAGATACGGGCGTCGTTCCGGCGACACCTTTCAGACAGCAAGGCTTCTTCTCGGTGCCGACGGACCTTCACGAGGGGCGGCTGCACTCGTGGAACGTGGCGTTCCAACGGGAACTCCCCGGTGCATTTACTGCCGAAGTTGCCTACGTCGGCAATCGCGGCCAGGATATCGTCGCCAGGATCGATCTCAATGCGGGCCGCACCCTCGGAGCGGACAACGCCGGCCGCCCGCTCTTCGCGAAGTTTGGCCGAACCGCCAGCACCACGAGCGTCATTCCGGTGAAGTCCAAATACCACTCCATGCAGGTCAAGGTCGATCGGCGTTTGCGGAGCGGTCTCTTGGTCACCAATTCATACACGTTGGGCCGCGGGTACAACTACTACAACGGGGACAGCAACGGCACCATTTCCACTCCGGCCGACATCGAGCGGAGCTGGGGCCGCACGAGCTTCGATTCCACGCATAGCTTCACGAGCAGCTTCGTGTATCTGCTTCCGTGGGGTCCGCAGGGCGCATGGCTCCGGGAAGGCGTCCTCGGCAAGGTGCTGGGAGACTGGCAGATCGCTGGCATTTTCGCGGCGATTTCCGGTTCGCCGATCGATTTTACCGCCAGCGCGGCAGGTCTGCGCGCCCCCGGCAACACCCAGAGGCCCAACGCCAGCGGCAAGCCCGAAGTGCTCGGCGGCATCGGCTCGAACGCGCTGTGGTTCGACACATCGGTCTTCAGCGCGCCCGAGGCAGGCACATGGGGCAACGTAAAGCGCAACGACCTGCTGGACGGGCCGGCGTATGTGAACCTGGACGCATCGATCGTCAAGATCATCCGCTTCGGGTCGCGGCACGCCGAGCTTCGTGCGGATTTTCTGAATCTGACGAATACGGCGCACTACAGCAAACCAAACGGGTCGCTGGGCAACGGCAACTTCGGCCGCATCACCAGCATCCTCTCCCAGACGGAGCGCGTGATTCGGTTTGGCGCACGCTTTATGTTCTGATGAGAGGGCGATACGAATGAGGCAGCGTCGATGGGTTGGTGCGATCGCGGTATGCATCGTGGCGGCGCACCATCCCGTCTCCGCTCTGACGCGCGTGAATTGTCAGCGTGACGTCCGTCCAATCCTTTCGGACAACTGCTTTCTCTGTCATGGTCCTGACGCGTCGGCGCGCAAGGCCAATCTTCGCCTGGACCTGCATGAAGCCGCGCTGGCGGAACGGCACACCGATTGTACCGGGCGAGCCTGAGCAAAGCCTGCTCTACAGAAAGATCTCGGAAGTGCGTACGCGAAGGTGAGAGAAGCAGCGGGGAATGCTCGACGACACGCTGCCGGTCTGGGGCGGAGAGTTCGCCCTCGCTCGGCGCCGTTCCTGCGATTCAAACGATTGAATCTCCACGGCGTGCGCTCAGAGAATTTCGCTGGATTACACCCGCGCTCCGCCCTATAGTGCGTCGTACAACCTGTTAACCGAGTGGATTCAGAGGAGGATTCTATGACCCTTCGATGCCGGCTTATTGGGCATAGCGCTGGCGGTGCGCTCATCGTTGCGGCGTTCGCCGTGCTTGGGATCCTGTTGGCGCCCGCCGATGCCGCCGCTCAGGCCGCAGTTGGGGCGCTGGTCGGTAATGTCAGCGATGGGAGTGGCGCTGCGGTGCCGGGTGCGACGATCACGGCGACGGAAGTGCGCACCAACATCAGCCGGACGGCCGTGTCCAACGCTGCCGGCAATTACGCGTTTACCAACCTCGCGTCGGGGGTCTACCGCGTCGAGGGGGAACTCGTGGGATTCAGGAAGTTCAATCGCGAGGGCGTTGAGGTCAGCGTGAACACTACCGTTCGCGTGGACATTTCACTGAGTATCGGTGAGCTGCAAGAGTCGGTGACCGTCACGGGCGAGGCGCCCATGCTGCAGACCGATCGCACCGATACCGGCCGCATCATCGAGAGCACGCAGATCGTGCAGATGCCGCTGGGGTTCAACCGGAACTTCCAGGGTTTGCTCATCACGGTGCCGGGCGCGTCGCGCCCCTTCCGCCCGCATTCGGAGTTCTATAACCCGCAGGACAGCCTGTCGAGCAACGTCAACGGTCAGGAGCGGCAGTCCAACAATGTGCAGCTGGAAGGCTCGGATAACAGCGATAACAGCGGGAACCTGGCGTTTATGATTCCCTCCGCCGAGGCGATCGAAACCGTCGCCGTTACCACCAGCAATTATGACGCGGAGTTCGGGCGGGCCGGCGGTGCGGTGACGAACGTGACCCTGAAGTCGGGGACGAACCAGCTCCAGGGGTCGCTCTTTACCTTCGGCAACACCGAGGCCACCATCGCGCAGAACCCCTTCTCGTCATTGCCCCCGGCAGAGGCCAAGTACCTGCAGACCGGCGTCACGCTCGGCGGGCCGATTCGGCGGAACAAACTGTTCTTCTTCGGGGACTATGTACGGACCAACGACGACAGCGGGCGGCTCACGCAAGGCCACGTGCCGGAGTCTGCGTTCCGGACCGGCGACTTCAGCGCGGCTCCTACCACGATTTACGATCCAGCGACCGGCAATGCCACTGGCACCGGGCGGACGCCGTTTACGAACAATCAGATCCCCGCCGGCCGCATCAGCCCCATCGCGCAGGCACTCATCGCCAACATTCCGATGCCGAACATCGCCGGCGCGCCCGTGGGGGCGATCAATTACGAGAAACCGTACGTGCGTGAGAAGCGCGCGAATCAGTACGACCTCAAGCTCACCTATCAGGCGGCGACGAGCGACAATCTGTCGGTCCGTTACAGCCACCTGAACGCCGCGACGGTCGACCCGGGAACCTTCGGCATCTGGGGTGGCTTGAAACCGTTTGCGGGATCCGGTACCAATCCGACGTATAACATGGTCGCCAACTACAACCGCGTGTGGTCGGCAACGCTGATTCAGGAAGTGCGCGTCGGCCGGACCTCCCATCACAACATCACGGTATCGGATGCCCACGGGCTGAACCTCGCCGACGAGGTCGGCGTGCCGGGCTCGAATCTGAACGCGTTTACGAGCGGTCCCCCCACGATCAATGTGAGCGGGTACCACACCTTCCTGCTCGGCTTCTCGAATTCGCTGCCGTGGGACCGCGCCGAGCGCACGTGGTCGATGGCGACGAGCGTCACGAAACTCTGGGGCAATCACACCCTCAAGGTGGGCGGTGACCTGCGCATGAACCGTTTCATGCTGGACCAGGTAACGCACCCGCGCGGCGAATTCACCTTCGGCGGCGCGACGACGGCGGTCCCCGGCGACAGTCGGGCGCAGAACGGCTACGCGAATGCGATGGCGGCCTTCCTGCTCGATGCCCCGCGCGAACTCGAACGAGGCCTGGTCGCGGTGTCCGATGTGGGAGCACCGCTCGACGAACTTCACCGCGGCGGGCGCCACAAGAGCGTGTTCACCTACATCCACGACAAGTGGCAGGTGCGACCCAATATCACGCTCGATCTCGGCCTGCGCCATGAGTACTACACGCCGCTGGTCGGGTTTCACGGTCGTGGCGGCATGGCGAGCTACGACCCGGAGACCAACACGCTCCGCGTCGCCGGCTATGGCGACATCCCCGAGAATCTGGGCGTGCAGAGCTACTGGATGGACTTCAACCCCCGCGCGGGCGTGTCCTGGCGCCTCAGTGACTCGAACGTCGTACGTGCGGGCTATGGGGTGAGCGGGCGCGGGTTGGGAAGCCTGACCGGCCAGCAATACCCGATCACCCAGAGCCAACAGATCACCGCGCCGAACAGCTTCGCGACGGCCGGGTCGCTGGCCGCGGGTCTGCCGTCCCCCGACTTCGTCGACATTCCGGAGAGCGGCATCCTGTCGGCGGCTGCCTTGAGATCGCAGAGCTTCAGCCAAGTACGAATGGACTCGCGCAAGGGGCAGCTGCACTCGTGGAACGTGGCCTACCAGCGGACACTGCCGGGCGCCTTCACGGCCGAGGTGGCCTACGTCGGCAACCGGGCAAGGGACAACTACAACGGCCTCAATATCAACGCGGGCCAGACCCTTGGCGCGGATCGCGCCGGCCAGCCCCTGTTCGTGCAGTTCGGCCGAACCGCGAGTACCTCGGTGTCGGTTCGCGACTGGCGCCAGTCCAGGTACCATTCGCTGCAGGTCAAGGTCGACCGCCGCCTGAAGGGTGGCCAACTCGTACACGCTGGGGCGTGGCTACAGCCACACCAACAACACGCCAGCCGACTTGTCGCGAGGCTGGGGCCGAAATTCCTTTGATACCCTGCACAACTTCACGAGCAGCTTCGTGTACATGCTGCCGTGGGGCCCGCAGGGGAAGTGGCTGCGGGAAGGCGTCGTCAGCGAGGTGCTGGGCGACTGGCAGGTCACGGGACTGTTTTCGGCGGCCTCCGGCACGCCGATCAACTTTACCGCCAGCGCGTCGGGCCTGCGCGCCCCGGGCAATTCCCAGACGCCCAATGCTGCTGGCAAGCCTGAAGTGCTCGGCGGCATTGGCTCCAACGCGCTGTGGTTCGACACGTCAGTCTTCTCGGCGCCTGCGGCGGGCACCTGGGGCAACGTGGAACGCAACGCGCTGCTGACCGGACCGGGCTATGTCAACCTCGATGCCTCGCTTGTGAAGATCCTCCGGTTCGGGTCGCGGCGCGCCGAGATCCGGGCGGACGTCTTCAACGCGCTCAACCGCGCGCACTACGAAAACCCGAGCGGGTCGTTCGGCAGCGGGAACTTCGGCCGGGTCACGAGCATTCTCCCGCTGACCGAGCGCATGGTCCGCTTCGGCGTACGCTTCTTGTTCTAGGGCGAGATCGGTCGGCGCTTGTGGGGCGGGTCACCTTGAGGTGGTCCGCCCCATTTGAGACATCTTGCGACGGCGTCGTGATCGTGGTCGCCCGGCACGTCGACGAGATCGCGTTCATTCATTCATTCATTCATTCAGTGTTCGGGCCGCTCCAACGACCACGTGCAGTCGAGCTATGAAATGCAGTCTCGGAGAGCACGAGTTTGCCGGAGTTTGTCGTGCTGAACGACCCGCGCGCCGGCCCCTTGGGCGGGCCTTTGATGGAAACCGGGATTCGCTTCAGCACTTCACGGTTGTGCGCGATCAGTTTGTCGACCGACGTCAGGGGCGAGGGGCGAGGGGCATTTGCCTTTTGCCCCTGACCCCTTGCCCTTTAGATCTTCTCGTTAGAAATCCAGCCGCATTGTCAGTCCAACATTCCTTGGGTTGGTTGTCGTGGTGTACTTGCCCGTATTCGGAGACGTATTGCCATTCGGAGTGAACAAGTACGTCGCATTCATGGCCACGAATTCGACCTGGTTGAAGAGGTTGTACACCTGGAGCTGTACCCGGAGGTTTGCGCGCCCACCCAACCTGACGCGCCGCGCCAGTGTGAAGTCCCAGTTCGACCATCCCGGATGCCGAAGCACTCCAAGCGGGGCATTCCCAAAATTTCCGACAGCGCCATCGGGCTTGGGCCGGCGGAACGCGTTCAAATTGAAGTGCGGCTGATCCTCTTCCGACAGGTTTGGGTCACGAGTGAAGCCGCTGAAGATTGGCTCACCCGTCAGCTCGCAGCGGCCGTTCGACGAGGTCGTTGAAGCGGCGGTAAAGAGACCGCTGAACGATGGATCGATGTTCTCCGCGCCGCCGAGGTTGGTGCCGCAGACCGGATCGAGCGGATTGCCCGAGGTGAACTGCGTGACGCCCGAGGCTTCCCAACCCTCCAGCGCGTGCTTGAGGAGCGGGATGTTCGGCGTGGGGTTCGGGATGTCGTAGCTGTAGTGGATGACCAGTATGTGACGGCGATCCGAACGGGAAACGCCCGTGAGATTCGTGGTCTGCGCTTCGGTGACCGACGGTGGTCCATAGTACCGATCGCGGAGGCCCTTTTCTCCAAAGAGCTCCTCTGTCGCCCAATCGTAACCCTGCATGCCTTCTGCTTTAGAGAGCGTGTACGCGAGACCCATCTGCAGCCCGCGGTGCAGTCGGCGCTGGACGCTGACTTGCAACGCGTTGTAGTTCAACGTGTCCTCGTCGGTCGTCAGGTAGCGAATCGTGCCCATGCCAGGATAGTCGCGTCGCAGGAAGTTCTGGGCGATCGGTTCGTTGTTGAACCGATTGGCCGGATCGGCGTAGGCGTAGGGCCGGATGTTGTTCGCGTCCTTCACCCGCCAGAAATGACGTCCGAAGTTGCCGACCCACGCCAATTCGGCGGTCGTATTGAATCCGATATCGCGCTGGAACGCCACGTTGGCCTGGTAGTACGTTTCGGGTCGGAGCTTGCCCTGCGGCGCCTGATTGCCGTGCACGGGCAGTGGGAAGTGCGCGGGCAAATTCCCCGTCTGCGGACTTTCGGCGAACAGGGTGCCCGCCTGTGCGAAGGCCGTGACATCGTCGATCGTCGCATTGCGGACGACCTTGTCCTGCGCAATCAACGGGCCGCCACCGTACAGATACTGGGCGCGGTTGATGAAGTTGTAAAAGATCCCGCCCGCGGCGCGGATCGCGGTTTTGCCATCGCCGGTCACATCCCACGCAACCCCGACGCGCGGACCCCACGACAGGGCGGGCATGTCGTAGTACCACCCGGATTTCTTGCCTGGGAGACCACCGGCGAACATACCGTTGGTGATGGTGCCGGAGCCTGGCACGGTGGTGCCTGCGTAGGCCTGCGACACGATTTCACCAGTAAGTGGATTCATCGCTCTCCGGTTGGCGACCGAGCAGGCCTGGTTGCCGGGGACGCCGGTGAGGCAGTACGGCCGGAAAAGTGTCGGAGCTTGTGCCGAATTCCACAGGCTGGGGTCGAAGGCCGAATTCATGTCTCTGGATTCATAGACGGCGCCCGCGTGGGTCACGCGGAGGCCGTAATCGAGCGTAAGTCGCGGGCTGATGCGCCAGCTGTCCTGCGCGTAGGCATCACTCTGCCAGTGCCGGCGCTCTTCATCGATGCGGTTGCTTCGTTCCGTGTACGTGCTGAAGACGCCGAGCAGGGCGTTGGCGTAGCCGTTTCCGGTGCTGAGCGGGTTGCCGGCGCTGTGGCCGAAGTTGTAGACGCCCGCATAGGTGGCCGAGCCGGGTTCGGTCTTGCTGTCGAGCTCGCTGAAAAACCCGAACTTGAAGTTGTGCCGGCCCTTGGTCCACGAAAGGTCGTCCTGGAATGTGTAGCGAAAGTTCTCATTCCACGTCGGCCCGGGTCGGGTATTTCCGCCCCAGGGGCGCCACTGCGACAAATTGGAGCGAACGCCGCCGCCGTAGAGCATATCCGGCATGTACGGATACTCGTCCGTGTTGACCCGGCCAAACGCCGGGTCGCCATACGGTCCGAAGGGCTCCAACCGCGGCGGATCGAAGCCGAAACTTTCACGGTAATACGACGTGTAATCGGAGAGCACCTGCTTGCCGGTGCCGACCCGGAACCCATAGTGGTTGTGCGAGAACCCCGCGGTGATTTCGTTGACCATGGAACTGCCCAGCACCTGGCTGGCGGAGGCACTGATGAAATCCCCTGGGAACACGTTGTTGTGCGAGCCAACGCCCGGTGCCACACGGTTGAACGTGATGCTGTCATCGCGGTCGAAAATGGTCCTGACGCTGAAGCGCGTGCTCTGGCTCAGCACCGCATCGAGCCGCATCACGAAGTTCTGACGCGTGTGAATCGGCGTTATATCCTGGGCATCGTTCGAGGTCCACTGCTGTCCTGCTTGCTGATTCAGAATGCCGTTGGGCACCGGCAGCAGGCTGAGCATCTTCTGGCCCATCGGATGGATGCGATTCGGGGGGATGATGTTCCCTGGGAACGGCCGCCCCGTGAGCGGGTCGACGATCGGCTGGATACTCCCGTTCGTAATACGGGTCTGCGAGAAGTCCCCCGCGAGCTCGGCTGCGGTCGGCAAGTTCGTACGGGTCACAGTCGTCGGCCGAACGTCGTCGACGAACTCCTGCGAGAGAAAGAAAAACATTTTCTTCTGGCTCGAGCGGCTGTCGATGAGCTTCGGAATCACGACTGGTCCACCGACGCTATAACCCGAGATGTTCACCTCGAAGAAGGGCTTCGCGGCACCCTGTTTTTTTCGTAAGTAGTCGTTCGCATTCCATTCATCGCGCCTGGCGTTGTACCAGCCAGAGCCCCTGAGCTGACTCGTCCCTGACTTCGTGATGATGCGGATCAACCCGCTCGACTGGCGGCCGTTCTCCGCCGTGTAACCGTTGGTGATGACGGTCACTTCGCCAATCGCGTCGATGTTCGGCGTGACGTGCGTCGTACCATCACCGCCTTCCTCGCCAACAGGAACCCCGTCGATCGTCGTGTTCTTGTTCAGCGAGGTGCCTCCATTGATACTCAGACCGCGGCCAGATCGCCACGAGGCGTAGTCGCGGCTGAAGGTCGTATCGACGACGCCGGGCAGAATTTTCATCATGCCGAAAATGTCGCGACCCTTCACCTGAATCATCGTGAGCTGGTCGCCCGTCATGTTTCGCTGCAGCGAACTGGTCGAGGTATTGACAGGGGTGACCTCGGCCGACACCGTAATGGCCTCCGTGAGGGTGCCGACCTCGAGCAACAGCCTGCCGAGGTCGCGCGTTTCTCCGCTCAGCAGCAAGACGTCGTTGAGGGTGATTGGCCTGAACCCTTCCATTTCCACGCGTACCATGTACGTGCCGCGTGGAAGCGAGAGGATGCGGAAGACCCCCTGAACGTTGGACGGCGCCGAGCGCGTGAGACCCGTCGACGCGTCGGTCGCGATGACTATCGCGCCGGGCACGACGCCGTCGTTGTCGGCTATCGTGCCGGTGAGAATTCCATTACCCTGGCCCTGTGCAAACACGTTCGCCGCGCCTGCGAGAATCAGCGGCAGTACACAAGCGAAGAGCCGCGCACCAATGCCCGTCCGTCGATTCATGGTTGGCTCCTTTTTCGATGTGGTCGTGGATCGCTCAGCGAGCACAGTGAGAAAATGGCGGACCTGAATATTGGGCGGCGCGCAACGACGAACAAAGGAAGAGACTTTATTCGTGAGTCGCCTCTTGCTTAATCCGATTGTTTCAGCTGAACGCGACGACTGCGCGGGAAATTTATAGAAATAATCTTGGAATGTCAAGCAATATAAGGTGACGTTCCAGTGGGGCGCACGTCGTGAAAGTGACGTAGTTGGAGTTCGGCGATGTTGAGGTGGGCGTCGGCTGTCCTACGGATATACTAGCCGTAGGAGGTGGCGCATGGCGAACGATCAGGTTCCCGCCACGGTGGGGCAACTCGGGGCACAATTGGCCGAGCGAGCGCCGATGCGGCGCGGCGCGGTGTCCGAACGCTGGATGAAGTGTGGGCAGCAGGGATGCCGGTGTCAGCAGGATCCGCAGGCGCGGCACGGGCCGTACTACAGTCTGACCCGAACCGAAGGCGGGAAGACACGATCGCGCTATTTGACGGCCGAGCAAGCCGCCGTGGCCCGCGCGCAGGTCGAGGCCGGCCAGACGTTCCGCACGCATGTGGACGCGTACTGGCAGGCCTGCGAGCGATGGGCCGACGCCCAACTGGACGCACCCGAGGCGGTCTCGCAAGCGGGGGCCCAAAAGGGGGCTTCAAAACGGCGTTCGAGGGCGAGATCGTGGCCGAGATCGAAACGCTCGTAGGCGCGGGCGCCGTCGAAGACTGGGACTTGGAGGCCATCGAGACGGCCGCGCGGCGGAAGGCGATGCATGTGGCGGCCCGCGCGGTCGAGCAGCGGTTCAACGCCGACCGCTCAGATCACATGGGGTCGATGGTGCCCTGCGCGTGTGGAGAGCCGGCGCGCTACGTGGACCGGCGGTCGAAGACCTTCACGAGCGTCCTGGGTGCGTTGAGGCTGGAGCGTGCCTATTACCATTGCGTGGCCTGTGAAGCGGGCTTCTGCCCGCGCGACCGGGCGCTGGGGGTGGAGGGCTCGTCGTTGTCGCCCGGCGTGTTGCGCATGGTCGGGCGGGTGGGGGCGATGGTCAGCTTCGCGGAGGGCCACGAGCTGCTGCGCGAGCTGGCGGGCGTTGAGGTGCCGACCACGTACGTGGAGCGGGCGGCGGAGGCGCTGGGGCGCGAGATCGCCGAGGACGAGCAGCGCGTCGTCGAGCCGCCGGCGCCCACCGAGCTTCTGGCGCCGACGTTCTATCTGGGGATGGATGGCACGGGTGTGCCAGTGCGCAGGGCGGAGGTAGAGACCCGCGTAGGCAAGCAGCCGGACGGCTCGGCCAAGACGCGCGAGGTCAAGCTCGTCACGGTCTGGAGCGCCGAAGGGCGCGATGAGGACGGCACCCCCGTACGCGACGAGGGATCGGTCAGCTACTCCGCGGCGATTGAGAGCGCGGCGCAGAAGGACACGGACGAGACGCCAAGCGCATTCGCCGCGCGCGTCGCGCGCGAGGCCACTCGGCGCGGCTTCGATCGCGCGGCGCGCCGGGCCGTGCTCGGCGATGGGGCCAGGTGGATCTGGAACATCGCCGCCGACCACTTTCCCGATGCCATCCAAATCGTCGACCGCTTCCACGCCAAGCAGCATCTCTCCGACGTGGCCAAGTCCATCTACGGCGCGGGCAGTGATCTGGGCGAGCATTGGGCCCGCCAACGTCACGCCGAGTTGGACGCGAGCGACATCGAGGCCGTCCTGTGTGCCTTGCGACGGCATGCACCGAAAGACGACGAGGCGCGTAAGTGCGTCGAATACATCGACGGAAACCGCACGCGCATGCGCTATGCGGAGTTCCGGGCGGCAGGACTGTGCACCTCGACCGGGGTCGTCGAGGCCGGATGCAAGACCGCGATCGGCGTGCGGTGTAAGCGGGCCGGCATGCACTGGACGGTTGCCGGAGCTGACGCGATCATTGCCCTGCGCTGTTGCAAACTGAGCGGCCGCTTCGAGGATTTCTGGGAAAGACGCTCCCAGCGCCGGATGGCCGCATGACCACCCCTCATCTCACAATCCTGACGTGCGCCCGGTCACCCGGCCTGACATCATGTGGCCGACCTCTTACTCCTGGCGGAGCGTGATCGTCGGTTCGATCGAGGCCGCGCGCCGGGCGGGGAGCCAGGAAGAGGCGACGGCGGCGGTGAACAGGCCCAGGATGACGCTGGTGAAGACGACGGGATCGCGGGGACGGACGGTACCGATCAGATCGCGGAGCACATTGGCGAGGCTGAGGGCGAGAGCCAGGCCGAGCACGAGGCCACGGCGATCCGGCGCGAGTACCCGTCCGGCCCGAGGTTCACGTGCTTCGCGAGCGTAACCGACGCCACGCCCGGCAGCGCGCGCACGCGATCCTGAATCTGCTGATAGAACGTCTCGATCCGGGCCGTCGGCATGTTGACGAGGGACGGCGAGAACGACGTCAGCAGCACACCGTCCACACGATAGCCCGGATTCCCGACCGCGGCGCGATGGAAGCTCTTGACGAACAGGCCGGCGCAGATCAGCAAAACGACGGACAGCGCCGCCTGCGCGGCCACGAGCGCGTAGCGGCCGCGGAACGGCCGCCGGCCCGTGGCGCCGCCCTTCACCGGCGATGTCAGGTCCCGTCGCGTCGCGTGCAGCGCGGGCGCGACGCCGAACACGATCCCCGTGATCAACGCCAGCACCAGGCCGTAGAGGAATACGCGTTGATCCAGCCGCAGGTCGATGACGATCGGCAAATCCGTCGGCAGGGGAATCGAGCGCAGCGACCAGACGGCCCACTGTGCCAGCAGCAGCCCCACCCCGCCGCCGAGCAGCGCCAGCAGCAAGCTCTCGGTGAGCAACTGGCGGACGAGACGCAGCCGGCTGGCGCCGACAGACATCCGGATCGCGATCTCCTTCCCCCTCGCCGCGGCGCGCCCCAGCAGCAGGTTCGCGACGTTCACGGCGGCGATCACCAGCACCAACAGGACCGTGCCGAGCAGCATCATGCTCAAGCGCGAATCCTGGACCTTCGTCTGCAGCCGCTGATCGATATCACGCAGCACGGTGGCAGTGCGCTGCCGGCTCGTCTCCGGATGCGTCTCTTCCAGCGCGCGCGCGAGCGCCTGAATGTCGGCAGCCGCGGCGGCCACGGTGACGTGAGGCTTCAGACGTCCGCGGACGATGAGGCCACGCTCCGCGGGATTCTCGAGCAGCCGGGCGCCGACTCTGATCCGCGGCGCCATCGCGAGCGGCAGATAGACTTCGTGCCGCATGTACAGGTCCGTGCCGGTGAACTGCGCCGGCGCGACACCGACGACGACGACGGGCAGGCCGTTCACGGTGATGCGTCGCCCGATGATCTGCGGATCGCCGTCGAAGCGCGTCTGCCAGGCGCGGTGGCTGACGATCGCCGCGATGTCGCGCGCGCCGGGCGAATCCTCCTCGGCGAGAAAGTTCCGCCCGAGCGCAGGCGCCATGCCGAGGGTGGTGAAGTAATCCCGGTTGACCAGAGAGCCGAGGGTGACGCGCGAGACGCCGCGCTCCCCTCCCTTCCCATCCGCGCGCGCGCCCATCTCGATCTGCCACTCGGCCGCCAGGCCGCTCAGTGTGGTGTTGCCATCGCGGATCGTCTCGAATTCGAGGTAGGAGAGGTCGCTGAATCGCTGCGCCGGCGTCGCCGTCGTGATGCGCACCACATCCTGCGGCCGCGGGACGTCGAGCGGCCGCAGCAGGATGCCATCGACGAAGCTGAACACTGCGATGTTGGCGCCAATGCCCAGCGCGAGCGACAGCACCGCGACCATTGTGAAGCCCGGTGCCTTGCTCAGCAGCCGCACGGCGTATCGAAGATCCTGCAGCACGTCCCAGCCGAGTCTCCGCATGCGCATGTCGCGTACTCCTTCTGAATCTGTCTGCCCGTAAGCGGGTCTCTTTCTGAGCGCTTGCGGCAAGACCCAGGTTAGCCTTCCTTTAGGGAGAATGACAGTCTGAGCGACTTGATGGCCACGTGCAATACGTGCTACCCGTAATACACGTGGAGATATGGATGTGAGCACCGCCCAAACGACCAAGCAGAACGTGACCGTCCGCCTTGACCGTCAAACGCTGCACAAGGCGAAGATCCTGGCGGCGAAGCGGAATACGTCCATCAGTGGCCTGCTCGCGCAGGAGATCGAGAGTCTGGTCAGCGCGGACGATGCGTACGACCAGGCGCGGCGCAACGCCCTCGCCCTCCTCGAACGGGGCTTCCACCTAGGCGGCAAGATCACCGCGAGCCGAGACGAGTTGCATGAACGGTAGGACGTTCCTCGACAGCAACGTCTTGATCTACGGCCACGACATTGACGCCGGCGAGAAGCACGAGACCGCGAAGAACGCGCTGCGCGAGCTGTGGGCGGAGCACACTGGCGTGCTGAGTGCGCAAGTACTTCAGGAGTTCTATGTCGACGTCACACGCAAGATACGCACGCCGCTGCCGAGAGAGGAGGCTCGCAAGGTCGTCGAGATCTACTCTGTTTGGTGCGCCGAAGCGACGACCGTAGAGGACATCCTGTCGGCCTCGAGGACGGAAGAGGAGGCAAAGATCAGCTTCTGGGACGCTCTCATCATCAGCCTGGCGGCCAAGACTGGAGCGACGCGTCTTCTGTCTGAAGATCTGAATCCCGAGCAGTCAATCTCTGGCGTCGTGATCGTGAATCCTTTCGTTGACGGCCCGCCCACGGTTGAGCGTCCTGTCTAGTTAACGGCAATACGGCATTGAGGAACATCGGGTCGACGGATAAATGGCATGGCTTCATTCTGTGGCCTCGATGCGCACCTCGTCGCGGGGCTCTGGCACGCCAACTGCCATGCCCGAGCACGTCACTTCTTTAGCGGACCGATACGCGGCCGCGGCATCAGCATCGGACGCGAATCTTTGGTTGGGCAGCTTGCGCGCAGTCACGGCAAGAGGGACGTCGCGGCCGCCGAACGGATCTGGAGTGATCAGCAGCCGTGCGCCGTCCAGACGAATCGTCCAGCCTTCGTATCGTTGTTCCTTCGTCCATCCGTTGCAAAACGTGAGCGATGCCAAATCGCCCAGACGAAGGAAGACATAGCCCCGCCGGAGCTCGTCAAGATTGGCTGCGGCCTTGTGAAGATAGGTATCGCGCGCCCTCTCCATCTCCCCGAAGAACGCCTCCCACTCAGGGCGCGTCCGCAATCGGCCGTATACCGTAAGGGCGTGTTGCGCAACCAGAGCCGCTGCCCAAGGATCGGCGGCAAGCCGTGCGACGCCGCGCGGCCACACCGCTTGCCGGACGTCAACCGGCGCGCTCACGAAATCCTGCAGCTCTCCTGTGGCAGGGTCGACACTGGGTGCCATGTCGGGCTCGCGCCAGCCGTTGTCATGCTCCGCAACCGCGTAGAGAATTGAGTCGCGACGCGTCGTCCTGGCCAGCGGGATCGCCTGTTCCATGATCCGCCGTGCCAGCGCCGCGTGATCAGGCTGCGTGATGAGGAGCAGCGACCCGGTTTCTGAGCGTACGATCATCGAGGCCTCTTTACATCGTAAGGTACTCGCAAGACGGAGGGTACTGAGCCGCCTCGGGCCTCTGGGACGACCGGAACTAGATGAGCGACGGGTAGATGACGACGATTTCGGTCGGATATATACTGCCTACCGTTACGTGAGACTGAGTCTTATTCCCATCGTATCTGCCGCACATGCGCGGAACGGTCCGCGAGCTGCCGTGGTACATGAAGGCGATCGTAGTCTCGCAGCCGCTGCACGTCGGCGACTACGGCGGCCTACCGTTGAAGCTGCTGTGGACCGCCTGCGTCTGGCTGACGCTGTTCATCACGGCCAACGGCGCGTGGCTGTGGTGGGACCGCCGGCGCCGGTACCGCGCCGCGCGGCCCGAGGAGAGGGCGGCATGACCGGCCGCCGCGCGATGTGGCTGATCGTGGCGCTGGCCCTCGCCAGCGCAGGCGGCATCATCGCCACGCTGCTCACCGACGGACCGTGGGATGCGATCTGCCTCGTCCTCGCTGCCCTGCCGCTGGCTATAGGCAGCGTCAGGCGGCTCGCGCTGCGGAAAGTCGCCGCCCGTGCGCGCTCCTCCTGAGCGACGCGGCGTCACTCGTCGGCCAACCAACGAGTCGCCAGCGCAATTGACTCCTGGACGGCGAGGAACAGGTTCAGCTTCCCCAGACGAGCATGAGGGCGACGGTGCCGGTCAACGCGATGGTTCGACTCGACATGACGTGGACTTTCAAGCGGCGTGCGCGTACTCGCCGCGTCACCGCCCGGCCCGCCGGCCGGTTCCCGATCCAGGCGCCGACCTGCCAAGCGCGGCCGCCAGGACATTCGTGAACGTACGTCCAGCGGTCCCGTCCTCATCGAGCGCGGGGTTGTAGATCGTGACTTCCAATCCAACGGCGCGACCGCTCGCCAGCGCGAGTCTCAGGGTCGCTTCGAGGTCGCTCCAGCTGAAGCCATCAGGCAGGCGGTAGTCGACGGCAGGCATGATGCGGTCGTCGAGGCAGTCGGCATCCAGGTGGATGAAGAAACCATCGACCTCCGGCCGAGTCAGACGCTCGAGCGCCGCGTGCACCGCCTGCCCCACGCCCATACGCCGTACCGTTGTCAGATCCAGCGCCAGGATCTCGGGCGCGAGCGCCTGGCTACCGTAGTGACGCTGTTCGTCAGCGTCGCGAAATCCAAACGCCACGGTATCGGACGGCCGGACCAGCGGACCACGCTTCTCGAGATTGGTCAGGAGCGAAGGGCCGTATCCCGTCGCCAGGGCGAGATCCATGGAGGCCGCCTGGCCGTTGGGATTCGCCTCGGGCTGGTAGAAGTCGGCGTGCCCATCGATGAACAGCAGGCCGAAGCGGCCGCGCCGCTTCAGCGCGAGCGCGGCGCCCAGCAGTATCGAACAATCGCCGCCGAGCACCAGCGGGAACTCGCCCTCGTCCAGCACGTGTCCGATCGCATCGGCGAGCCGCGGACTCCACTCGGCAATGGCCTGCGCGTTCAGCGTCCCGGTGTCGGCGTCACGGTCAGGGCTATACGACCGTGGCTCCACACGGCCCGCATGCCGCGCGTTCACGCGTTCCGCGAGCCCATGATCGAGCAGCGTTTGCGGCAACCGATCCACGCCGGTCGGCATCAGACCGAGAATCGACGGCGCTTCGATGATGGCAAACTGTCGTTGGACCATAGGAATGTTCCCCTGTCCCCGGCAGAGAATCATTCATTCCCGTTCCAGATATCGTGGGTGGTTAACCAGGAGCCGTCCGGCTGGCGCTCGAGAACATTGAGGTACTTGGCTGTAGAGACGACAGATTCTCCACCTGCATGAGGCGTGAGTCTCACTTCGGCGTTTCCTCTTCCGATAGCAAGGTCTCCGGATACCTTGACCTCCTCATAACCACTGGTCAGTTCCGCGGTGTATTTCTCAAATATGGTC
>WHTT01000091.1 GCA_009377605.1 Luteitalea sp. | reverse complement strand
GTGTCGTGGCAGCTTGGGCGCGCTGCGCTGGTCGACCCGCTTACCATCGTCCTCGCGCTGCTGAGCCTGCTGCTACTGCTCCGATATCGCGTGAGCTCCGCATGGCTGATTGCAGGGGGCGCCATCGTGGGATGGCTAGTGGCCTTGTAACCGCTGAATCGGTAGTGGTCTCGTAGCGCCCTGAGCTCATATCAGACACCATGTCGTCTCCTCCATCGAGTCAGCTCTGGGTTGCCGCCGCGGCCAGCGTGGCGGCGAGCAGGACGGCAACGAATGGCAAGCGTCGTATGGTCATCTTAGAACCCTCCTGTTACACGACGAGCCCGACGCCAGGCATGAAGTGTGTGGATGAGCTCGGCGCACGGGACTCGGCTATTGCCGAGTGTTTCCTAAGAGTCTGCCCCATCACTCGGCGCTCTGGACCGTCGACTGAGCAGCTGTCGCTACCTCTAGACGCTCGACACGATAGCCGCCCTTACGCCGATCGCTGATGTACATCGCCCCGAAGAACGCAATCAGGATCAGTGTGAACGGGGCGACGAACCGCAGCGCTTGCTGGCCGCCGTATCCCTCGGCTGGATTGATGACCGCGGCGGCGCCGGCGATGAGCGGCTCCTGATCCTCGGGGATACCGCTGCCGACGATCCCGCGCAGCGCGTTGGGCACCGCTTCGCCGACGATCCGGCCGTTGGCGTTGTGGTCCGCCAAGGCGTGGCGCGTCGCAACGACAGCCCGCTCGACGTCGCTCGCGCGATAGCCAAGCTGACGCAGCTCTTCGACGCTGGCCTGCTCGGCTCGAGCGATGTAATCGGGCAGCGTCTGGTCCGCGCGGCTCAACAGTGCGACTGCTTCACCGCGGCGCTCGTCGGCGTCGAGATAGCGGGCCAACTGATGATCGCCAATGAGACCGATGCCCGGGACGCCGATGGCGCCGGCCGCACCCAGCCCTACCCCGCACGTCAACACGATGCCCAACGAGCCGGTCCGGGGGAGACGTTCACTGACGATGCCCACGATCGTCGGAAAGAAGAACGCCACGCCGAGACCGAAGAACGTGGCCGCGAAGAAGGCGGAGATCGTCCCTTGGGCCATGCTGAAGAGCAGCAGTCCCGTGCCTGTGAACAACGCCGCCCCGCAGAGCATGCCGGGCGGAGAGAACCGTTCGACGAAGTGGCTGGCGAACAGCCGCAGTACCATCATGACGAACGCAATCCACGACAGCAGGAGAATCCCTGGCACACCCAGCCGGGCGAAGATCTCGGGAATCCATCGATTGGATCCCAGCTCGAGCGAGATGGCAATGCCCATAATGACGAGCAGCGCATACATCAGCGGGTGCGTCAGCGTGTAGCGGAACATCTCCTTGACCGGAATGCCCGCCGCGGTGTTCTCCGTGGGCGGAAACGACTGTGGCAGGACCATGGCGCCGTAGACGACGATCGGGACGTAGACAATGCCGATCTGAAATGTCCAGTGGTAGAGGAAGCCGCCGGCCACATGTGGAAGCTGGTTCAACGTGTATCCGACAATGCCCGCGATGAGGATCGCCATCGGGAAGAAGGCGTGGAACAGATTCAGCTTCGTCGTCTTGGCCTCTGGATACAGCGCGGCGGTGAGCGGATTGCCGACGACCTCCACCATGCCATTGCCGCACGCCAGCAGGATTGCGCCGAGCATCAGCAGGCCAAAGGCGGCACTGGGGTTGGCCCGCAGCGACACGGCAGCGATGAACAGCGTCAGACCCAGCACATGTCCGACAAATGCCAGCACGGCTCCCTTCTTCATGCCGTAGCCTTCGAGCAACGGCCCCAGGACGAGCAGCGAGATCGCCATTCCCCAGAGCGCCGCGCCACCGATGAGCCCAGCCTGATAGTTGGTCAGGATGAACTCCTCCTTGAGCTGCCCGAGCACGTTGCTGATGAGCGCAAAGGAGGCGCCGGTGGGAATCAGTGCCAGGCAAATGCCGACGAAGAGCCGACTACGATGCACGTCCCGGGGGTCTGCTGCGGTGTCCATGGGTGATTGTCTCCAGAGAAGCTCGCGTGGGCGGCCCTCTTCTCGCCTCGCGTCACGTGCCGCGCCGAACGCGCCGGCGCCCCGTCTTGGGATCGACCTGCGGATAGGTGAATGGCGCACGCAAGCTGCGCCACGGTTCCTCCTCGTAGCAGTCAACGAGAAACGGCCCGTCCGCGTTCGCCGGCGACAGGATCGCCAGGAAGGTCAAGGCCTCCTTCGACGAGTTGTGAATCGCATGTACCACATTCTTCGGGATGAAGGCAATTTCGCCCGCCTTGAGACGGCGCTTCTCCCGGTCCACCCACTGCTCGGCCACACCGTCCACCACGTAGATGATCTCCTCACGCGCCGGATGGTAGTGGAACTGGTGTCCCGCCCCGGGCCGCATGGTGATGCGGACGAGGGTGAGCTGCTCGGTCCCGGTCAACCCGGGCTTCGAGAGCCACCAGTGCTTGCCCCAGGGGGCGAGCTCCACCTCTGCGCTCTTCGACGTAATGAAGTGCACCGCCTTCTTCCGAGCCGCGCGGCGCTTCATCGTACGCCTCGACGCCTGGCCATCTTCGACCGCTTTCGCGAGGCCGAGCGCGTACTCTGTCCGGAGATCGAGAGCGCGCGCCTCCCCGCCGCAGCAACCGCGCGCCGTGCGTCGACGGGCAGCCGGATGCTCTTGAACATCCTGATCTGGTCGGAGATCGCGCGCTCCGCCGGGAGGCGCTCCACCGAGCTCGCGCCGTAGAAGCCGTCGACGCCCCGGCAGTTCGTGATGATGTACTCCGCGTCGGGCGGCTCCGAGATCGGACCGCCATGACAGATGACGAGGACGTCCGGGTTCACGCCGCGCGCCGCGTCCGCGATCTCCTGGATCCGCTTCACGCAGTCGTCCAGCGTCTTCGAGCTCTTCGCGCCAATCGAGCCGCCAGTCGTCACACCCATGTGGGCGACAATGAGGTCGGCGCCGGCGTCCGCCATGCGCTCCGCCTCCGCAGGATTGAAGACGTAGGGGGTTGTCAACAGGTCCATCTGCCGTGCGAGCTTGACGATGTCCACCTCGAGCTGGTAGCTCATGCCGGTCTCCTCGAAGGCCACACGGATATCGCCGTCGAAGAGCCCAACGGTCGGGAAGTTCTGGATGCCCGCGAAGCCCAGCGCGCGCAGCTCCTCGAGGAAGAGCCTCGGAATGATGAACGGATCGGTCCCGTTGACCCCCGCAAGGACCGGTGTCGTCTTCACGACCGGCAGCACCTCATAAGCCATCTCCTTCACGATCTGGTTGGCGTTGCCATACGCGAGGAGACCGGCCGAGCTTCCACGACCGGCCATGCGGTAGCGGCCCGAGTTGTAGACGATCAGCAGGTCGATGCCGCCCACCTCCTCGCCCTTCGCGGAGAGGCCCGTACCGGCGCCGCCGCCGATGATCGGCTCGCCGCGCGCGATCTGCTCGCGGAACCGCGTCATGATACCCTCGCGGGAATTGTCCACGCTCACATTGCCTCCTGGCTTCCCTCAACCAACGAAGACGACCCCGGTTGCATCAGCTCGAGCAGCTTGCGGGCCGCCGCGTCGGCAAAGTCAGGATCGTTGATGTGCAGATCCAGCTCGGCGACCTCCACGCCGCGCGCGCCGGCACGGATCGCGTCATGGAGAGCCGTGCGCGCGGCCGGGTCGTCGAATGGCTGGCCTTCCCTATCGATTGCCGACACGCCCCGCGCTGGGAGCAGGACCGAGACCGGGCCCTTCGCGCTGGAAAGCTTCCGTGCGATATCGCCGCCGATCCGAGCACTTTCCTCCGGTGTGGTCCGCATCAGCGTCACGTTCGCATTGTGCCTGTAGAAGGTCCGGTCCTTGAACGCCGCAGGCACCGACTCCGGCGCGTAGAAGTTCACCATGTCGAGCGCGCCCGTGGAGACCACTTGTGGAATGCCTTCCCTGCCCGCCGCCGTCAATCGATCAGGTCCGGCCGTGAGAAAGCCTCCGACGTGCTCATCCGCGAGCTCGGTGGTGGTGACGTCCAGCACGCCGGCGATGACACCCTCACCGATGAGCGACTCCATGGCCTGGCCACCGGTACCGGTAGCGTGGAAGACCAAGACCTCGCAACCCGCGCGCTCCAGGGTTTCGCGGGCCCGCTCCACGCATGTGGTCGTCACGCCGAACATCGTCGCAGCCACGAGCGGTCTGTCGCCCGGCTCGGGTGCGGGCGCGGGCCGGGTCACGAGTCCAGCCATGGCCCGCGCGGCCTGCGAGAGGACCTGCCGGCTGATGCGGTTCACCCCGGCGATATCGACCACCGAGTTGAGCATGAAGATATCTTTGTCGCCGACGAACTGCCGGACCATGCCGGACGCGAGCGTGCTCACCATGACCTTGGGCACGCCAAGCGGCAGCACCTTCATCGCCGCCGTCCCAATCGTCGTTCCCGCCGAACCGCCCAAGCCGAGCACTCCCGCGACCTCGCCTTGCGCGTGGGCCTCGCGCGCGAGCCGCGCGGCGCCCTCCGCGGCCTTGGTGACGGCGTCGCCGCGATCGGCCTTCTTCGCCACCGCCTCAGCCGATGTCTCCGCCAGCGCGAAAATGCGCTCGCGGGGCACGTCCGCCACGACAGCAGACCCGCCGAAGGCGCCGACGTCGACGAGCGTGACCGAGATCCCCCACGACGCGAGCAGATCGCGGACGAAGGCGGCCTCACGCCCCTTGGTGTCGAGCGTGGCAAAGAGGAAGACGGAACCTGGCACGGCACGGCTCATCAACGTGTCGAACGGGCCGCCCATGTCACGGCATTCGCGAGAAGTGTCTTGAACGCCGCGTGCTCGTGCACGCGCTGGTCGTGGCCGAGCGCGATCCCGACGATTCGAGCCGTGGAGTGCTTGGTGACCCACACGGCGGGATGCGGTTGGTCGAACTTCACGCTCGGCGAGGTTTCGGCAAGTACTTCGATGGGCGCAGTGCCTGGTGGACTCTTGTCCGGCTCTGCGTTCACATAGTACAGCTCGTCCTCGACCTCGAACGACGCCGGCACGCCCTTCATCACAGGATGCTCTGGCTTCACGGCGTTGATCGAGAAGGTGCCGATCGGGTCGTGGCCGCGCGCACCACCACCGACAATGGACGCGTTCAACTCGGGCCACTCGGGAAAGCCGTACCACGTGCCTGGATGCAGCATGACGATGCCCTTACCGGCAGCGGCAAAGTCGAACAACGCCTTCCGCCAGGCGGGCGTGTCGAAGAATTGCCGGTTGACGCTGACGACGGCCACATCGGCGTTCGCGATTTCTGCCGCCGCCTGGTCGCGATCCTCCGTGTAGTTGACGCTGAAGCCCGCGGTCGTGAGCGTAGCGCCGTCGGTCGCGCCGAAGAAGCGCTCGAACTCGTGCGCGCTCCCGCCACCAATGATCAGCACCTTCGTCTTCCCAGGCGTCCAGACGACTGGCTTGGTTGAGGGCAACGGCGCATCGTCGGGCCCGCCTTCCTTCGGGCCTTGCGCGCTCGGCGCCGCTGTCCCGGCGGCAGGCTCGGCGCCAGCCGTGAGCATGAAGGCGAGGATGTCGCGCAGCGCGTCGGGGCCGAGCGCCTCGAGGCCTTCGGGCATGAGCGACCGGCGCGTGTTCTCGCGTGTCGCGATCTCCTCTTTCCTGAGCTGGACATCGCCGCTGAGCGTGCGCAGCATGATGGCTGCGTCGTTCTCGGCCACGATGACGCCCGCCAGCGCCTCTCCAGATCCGGTCGTCACGTTCCATTGCCAAAAAGTCGGATCCACCTCGCGGTTGGGGTCGATGATGTGGCCCAGCAGCTCGGCGTGGCCGTGAGCGCCCATCCCGGTCAACGGGGGGCCGACGTCCCTCTCTCCGACGTCGGCCAGCCGGTGGCAGGTACCGCACGCACCAGTGAACAGTGCCTTGCCCCTTTCGGGGTCGCCCGCTTTCTCGACCTCCGGCAGGAGGGTGGCAATGACCTCACTCTTCTGCGGCGTCTGCGGGGTCAGCGCGTCGAGGAGCTCGGTGGCTTGTCGGGCGACCTGCTGGCTGGGGTGCATGCGCAACCTCGCGACGTTGCCAGGTCCGAGCGTCGCCGGAGTGATCCGGCCGTCCTTCATCGCAGCAAGCAGCGCAAGGGCAGACCCCGGACGCTTCACGATCAGATCGAACAGCGGCGCAGCGTTCGTCCGGGCAAACGCGTCGACCAGCACCGCGTCCACGTCGCGGCCGGGAGTGTCGCCCAGCGTTACGAGGAGCCGGTCCCTCAACGCTTCCGACGCGCCCGCCTCACCTAGGACCGACTCGACGATGGAAAGCACCTCGGAACGGACCTGCGGGAGGCCGAGCAGGCTCTCCGCCAGCTCGGCCCGTCGCGCGTCGCTTGTCCCGGCCGCTCCAAGCTCACGCAGCAGGACACCCGCATGGCTCTCCGCGCTCGTGGCGAGCCGACCCTCTTTGTCCCACTTCGCGATGATCGGCAGCGTGGCCGCCGTTGTCGCGGGGTCGTCGAGCAGCCTCTGCAGCGCGTCGATCGCGGCGGCGTCGAGCGCGATCGTCCCGCCTTCCATCCGCGCCACGGCACGTACCACGGCAGGCTTGAGCGCCGCCGCCTCGCTCGGGGCATCGGCGGCCAGAGCCAGCAGTTGGCCAGCATGATCCGGCAGGGCCGCAGGCAGGATGGCCGCGACGAAGTTGGTCAGCGCCTCCGGCTGTCGGTAGGCCAGCGCCTCCGCCACGAACGCCGGCATCTGATCGGTCGCCGCTGCGACAATCGCCGACCGAGTCCAGTTATCGGTCGCCTGCGCGAACAGGTCGAGCTGCGCTTGGCGCTGCTCTGCCGTTTGCGCCATGCGCGCCCGCTCGTACACCTCGAGCGCCTTGCTGCCCATCGGCTTCTCGAGCTGCGCGAGTCGCGCGTCTGACGCGTAATTCTCACGGGCGAGCCGCCAGGCCTGCTGCTTGACGTGCGCGTTCGGGCTCGTCTCGATGACACGAATCAGCGCGTCGAGATCACGGGGGTCCAGCTCTGGCACTTCGAGGGTCTTCGCCTGCTTGTGCTGCACGCGCCAGATCCGCCCGAAGTAGTGATCCCGATCGGGTCGGAGCGCGGCGTTGGCGGGGCCGTGCACCGGCCCGCGCGTGTCGTTGTGGATGACGGCCTGATTGTAGAAGTCCACCACGTAGAGCGCACCATCCGGCCCGACGCGCGTCTCGATTGGCCTGAACCAGAGATCGCGGCTGCGCATGAACTCTGTCTGCTCGCGCCCCGCCTCCTTCCGGGTCGTATAGCTCACGCCATCCGGCTCGACGAACTGATGGTGCACGATGTTCAGCGTCGGCTCACCCGTGAAATAGCTGTAGCGCCAGCGATCGGGCCATGCGCCGCCGTCGTACACGGCGCAGCCTGCCGCGGCCGTGAACTGGCCCACTTGGTCAATCTGCACGTAGGCCTGCTCCGGCCAGGTCATCAGCGGATAGGTGCTCTGGCCGCTGATCATCCCCTTGTAGGACGTCGTCTCGGCCGTCCTGCCCTTGGCGAGCACATGCTCGGGCAGCACGGTGTGGAAGAAGACAGTGCCGCTGGTCGGCTGTGTCCAGAACACCTGACCGTCCCACGTGATGTCGAGCCCCCACGTGTTCCCGCCGCGGCTGCTGTACTGCTCGAAGGCGCTTCCGTCTGGCCTGAAGCGCACGACGCCGCTGCTGGCGCGGCTCAGCACCTTCTGGCCGTCCGGCGAGGTGACCGTTCCCTCGCTGTACCCGTGGGTGGCATAGATCCAGCCGTCGAGCCCCCAGCGAAGGTTGTTGATGACAGCGTGCGTGTCGAAGATCCCGAGACCCGTGTAGAGCTTCGTGCGCTTGTCGGCGACCTCGTCTCCATCCGTGTCCGCGAGATACCAGATGTCCGGCGCGGTCGCCGCAATGACACCGTCCTTGTAGAAAACAAAACCGGTCACGAGCTCGAGCTTGTCGGCAAAGACGTGCTTTTGATCCATGACGCCGTCGCCGTTGGTGTCGGAGAGAATCGAGATGCTGTCCTCCGGATCGCGCGCCTGCTGTGTGGGGTGGAGCGAGCCGGTCTCTTTCCACTGATCGGTCGTCGGCACGCGGCGACCGTTTGGATACTCGGGCGTTTCCGCGACCCACAGCCGGCCTCGCTCGTCCCAGTCGATGCTCATCGCTTTGGTGATGAGAGGCTCGGCTGCGACGAGCGTCAAGTCGAATTCTGGGTGGACCTCGATCTTCTCCGCGGCTTTGGCCGGATGGGTCGGTCCGCCTTCGACGTAACGGAGCGTGTCGCCACGCTCATCCTCCTTCAGCAGCTCGTCCGCGTCTGGGCGCCCGCCCGCCCACGCGATACCGCGCAGCAGGATCGCGCGATAGTTGGGACGGTCGAAGTTCTGGTAGAGATGGCCAGGGATCGACACGAAGGCGCGATACGGCGCACGCCCGCCGTCGATGGTTCGCTCGTAGGTCCACATCTGCGGCTGGAAGTCGTACACGCTGACGGTCTTGCCGCCGCCGGTGAGCTCGTCGGCGCGCTTCTGGGCCGCGACGTTGCGCGCGCCCGACGGCTTGGGCGTGTAGGCGGCCGCAAGAATCCGCGCCTCGGGCAGGATGTCCATGTCGTAATAGATCTCGTCATCCATCGACCAGTTGGACGCGCCTTTGGTGATCGAACTGTCGCGGTCCGTGAAATAGAGATGCATCGGGCCCTCGAGCCACTTCGTCGTGCCCTCCCGCCACGAGCCTCCGACGATGCCCTTGAACCAGTCCGTGTCGCTTGATACCGCGCCCGCGTGAATGACGACAACGCCGCCGCCCCGCGCGAGGAAGTCGCTCAGGTTCTTGCGATCCGACGGATCCGGAATGTTGCCCGCTTCCTGCGCGTGGAGGATCAGCACATCCGTCTCGTCGAGCTGGGCCCTCGTGGGGAACCCGTCACCGCCCCGCGCGCTTGCACCGTGTGCGTTGAGCAAGGGTACCCACTCACGCAGGAAGCGTGGGTAATCGTGCGCGCCGGGCCCGTGCGTCTTCGGGCCGGAGCGGATGAACACGCGTAACGGGTCCTGCGCGGCCGTGGTGAACGGAATCAGCCCGGAGACAACGATCGAAGCAAGGAGTAGAACACGTCGCATCGTGGGGATCTCCCTCGAGGCCAATGAACGAGTCGGGCGGTACCGCGGGACTTCGCGCCGCCAGCGGCGGTCCGCTACGTAGGAAACCCTGAAATGAACAGCATTGCGCTTAGAGCGAAAGCTTACACGCCCGGAGCCACCTAGCAATGGGTAAAAATGGGTAGAGCCGATCTGACGACACCCCTACAAGTGGTACGTCGTACGTCTCAGGGAGGTGCCGGATGTGCATCGCTTCCTTTGTCCAGCAGTCCGTACTGCTGCATCTTGTTATAGAGCGTCTTGCGCGAAATCCGGAGGAACTGCGCCGTCTCCGCCCGCCGAAAGCGGTTTCGTCGTAAGCCGTCCAGAATCCACTCGCGCTCCGTCGAGAACGATGCGCGAGACGTCGCAGCGGCGGCGTGCGGCTGTAACAGCGGCCGCAAGTCTCTGGCGCTCAGGCTGGACTCGCGCGCGGCCAGCGCTGCACGCTGGAGCACCGAGCGGAGCTCGCGCAGGTTCCCCGGCCAGTGATGGCCGAGCAGAGCACGGTAGGCAGATGGCTCCAGCTCCGTATGGCTGCCCGCGGCTGTGCTGCGCAGGACAGCTTTGGCGAGCATCGGTACGTCCTCGAGGCGCTCGCGAAGCGGTGGCAAGTCCACCCGGATAGTGCCGAGCCAGTGCGCAAATCCGGGATCGAAGCGGCTTTCATCCGTCTCTCGATCTGGATCGAAGCGGCTGATGCCAATGAAGCGGACATCGAGCTCGTGGAGGGATGTATCCCCACGCGGCCAGAATCCCCCAGCCCGGGCCGCCTGAAGGATCTGCCGCTGGATGGCCGCATCGAGCTCCCCCACGTCGTCGAGCACGAGACTGGAGCCATGGGCCAGCTTCAGCCAACCGGCACGGCTCTTCTCCACGCCCGGGAATGCGCCTCCGACACAGCCGAATAGATTGAGCTCCGCCTGATCAGCGCTGGCGGGCTTGCAGCTCGCGGCAACCAGGATGCGGCCTCGTCCGACTCTCGCTTCGTGGATCGCCCGCGCCACATCGCTTCGTCCGCTCCCCGGCTCGCCTATGATGAGAACCGGGAGATCGCTCTCCATGGCGTGCGCCACTTGGTCCCGTGCTCGGCTCATCGCCTCGCTGGAGCCGATGAGCGCATCGATGGCCAGCTTGCGGTTGAGTTGACGCTCGAGAGCATCGACTTGCTTGCGCAGGGCGCCGACCGTCCTGAATGCGGTGGTTGCCATCTCGATGGCGCTTTCGAGCGGAACGCGGTCGATGGTCGAGCCGCCCACGTACCCGTCGGCCTTGGCGATGCGGCACACATAGTCCATCTGCTCTGGAGTCACGATGGGCCCGCCCTCGACGACGCACCGTATCTCGCTGTTCAGCGCGCGCACGGCATTCACGAACTCGGCCGCCGCCCTCGCCGCATCGTCGAGCCCGAGCGCGCTGTCCACGCCGACCGCGCCGCCCACGTTCCACCCAAAGGCGATGTTGACGATGTCCACCCCGGCGGCGGCCACACGCCGCGCCTCGTCGATCGTGTAGACGTACCCCAGCGTCCCAAGGCCCCGAGCCTGGGCGGCACGGAGGAGCGCGATTTCACTGTCGAACCCCAATCGGGACTCCTCGAGGAATTGGCGGAACTGGCCGTCGAGGAAGACGCAGCTCGGGAAGTTCGCGACACCGTGAAAGCCTGCCGCTGCGATCGAATCGACGAGCTCGGCGAAATCGTCCACCCCGAAGGTTGTCGCTCCGAAGAACACGGGCAGTGAGGTCTGGGCCAGTATCTCCGATCGACCAAACTCCATGACCATGCGATTGGAATCGCGCAGCGCCAGCTGGCAGGCGGCCGATGGCGCGCCCATGCTCCTGAAGCGGCCCGCATTGAGCGCAAGTAGAAGGTCTGCGCCTCCTCGCGCCGCCGCCTTCGCCGCCATGCCCGTGCCTATGGCCGCCGCCAACAAGAAGCGACCGCGCTGGGGTACGGCGCTCTTCGCAGATCGCATTCTCACGCTACTCCGGACCCTCGCCGCACGTCGTCGGGCCGAACGATGAACGACAGGGGCACGATCGGGACGTGGCTCGCGCGCTCTGCCCCTCCGATGCGGCGCACCGCTTCGATGCTGGGATCGCCATCCGACGCCGTGGGAGGCCCTCCATGAGCCACCAGAAAATCTGCGCCGATCGCCAGTAGGCGCTCAGCCGCCGCGACCGTGCGCACGAGGCCCGCGACCCGAAGGCCGGCGGCGGCGCAGCCAGACAGGAACTCGAGCTCGCGCTCGATGCCGAGCGACAGCTTGTCGAACGTCGCGCCGGCGGCACCGTCGATGAAGGAGATGCTGGGACAGTTGATGACGCCGCCCACACCCGACTGCTTGATGCGGCAAATGATCTCTCCGGCCGAGCGAAACGGATCGACCATGAACACGGCAGCGTACACGTCTGGCAGCGACTTCCTGGATCCCACCAGCGCGTCGAAAAGAGCTCCATTCGCATCATGGGCGGCAAGAACACTGATCCAGATGCCGGTGTCTCGTGAAAAGCGCTCGAGCCAGGGACAGAAGATCCACCGCTGGTTCACGGAACCAACCTGGCGCACCGAATCGAGCGTCTGTATCAGACGAATCTGGACGTCCATAGCACACGTGAACGGGCGCCTCGGCGAGGCGTCGCTACCCTGCCGTGATCGTTTCTCTTCTGTCACGGTTTGGTCGCCGTGTCCAGTCGGAACGCGCAGGTATCGGCATTTCTACCCATTTTTACCCGTCGACGCAGGGCCTGCCGCTGGTAAACTTCTGCTCCAGACCGATTACGACAACAGGAACGCGCCCCGTGTGGTGAATGTGTCCGCCTGAAATGTCTCATCAGCGACACGGGGCCGAGAAGAGGTCGGGCGCGTTCGCCGACTCGTCCGCCGTAGCGCGGAGCGCGAAGGCGTGCACGCGCCGTCCGAACGCTTCGGCGAGATAACGGCCGCCTCGGCGAGGCGGCCCTACCTAGGAGGGATGGTCATGAACGCAGTCCATCGATCCGGCGCACTGCAGGGAATGGCTCGCGCGCTCGCGGTCGTACTCGGACTCTGTGTGTTGGGCGCTCCGAAGCTTGCCGAGGCACAGTTCAGCGGGCAACTCCAAGGAACGGTGACGGATCAGACCGACGCCGCCCTGCCCGGCGCGATGGTTACACTAGAGAACGTCGAGACCGGTGTGAGCGCGACGGCAACAAGCGGCACGGATGGCGGCTTCCGCTTTCCCAACCTTGCGCCGGGCCCCTATCGTGTCACCGTCGAGCTCGCGGGGTTTCGATCCGCATCGGCAGATGCGCGGGTCCTGACGCAACAGACCTCCAACGTGACCATCACCCTGGAGGTCGCGACCGCCACAGAAGAAGTCAGCGTGACGGCGGCGGCGCCCGGCATCGACGTCGCCGACTCTCGCACGCAAGCGACCTACCGCGAAGAGGCGCTGCAGAGCCTCCCGTTCCAAGGACGCAACTTTCTCGGGTTGATGGCGATCGCGCCCGGGGTGACCGGCAAGGGCGCCATCGGCGGCGGCGCGCCCGGCGACGCACCGGACAACTTCTCGACCGAGAAGACTGTCGACGTGAGCGCCAACGGCCGCACCTCCGGCGGCAACCAGTTCGTCATGGACGGCCTGAACACCACCAGCAACATCATTCAAGGGGTCGCCAACCTCTCGCCGAACCCCGACGCGATCCAGGAGATGGCCATTCAGACCAACACGTTCAGCGTGACGGAAGGGCGGGCCAGCTCCGTCAACGTCGCCATCACCACCAAGTCGGGCACGAACAGCGTGCGTGGGACCGGGAGCTACATCTTCACCAACCAGGACTTCTGGGCGCGCAGCTTCTTCAGTGACGCGGCCTACGATCCGTTCTACAAGCACGACATCTCGGCGACTGTCGGTGGCCCGATCGTGCGGAACAACACGTTCTTCTTCGCGTCCATCCAACCGCTTCGGTCGCGGCTGACCAGCGCAGACACCGTCCGCACCTACGAGAGCCCGGAGCTCGTCGCCTGGGCGCAGCAGCACTTGCCCAACACACAGGGCACGCAAATACTTTCAGACCACGGGATGACCAACGTCGTGACGACCAACGTGCTGCGGACGGCGCGCGACGTCATTGGGAATCAGTGCGGCACGGCTGCCTCGCACAATATCCCATGCGATCTGCCGATGGTGGTTGAAGGGCGGTCCGAGCCAAGTCCCTTCCGGAACGGCTTGCAGTGGAACGCGCGCCTCGATCACTACCTCAATGGAGGCCAGGATCGGATCTATGGCAACTACTTCCGCACGACGCTCGATACGGAGTCGACGGCGGTTCGCGCGGGCTACGAGACCGTCAACACGAACGTCAGTGACGCGGTGCAGATGAACTGGACGCGCACGCTCACACCGAATCTCGTCAACGAGTTCGCGTTCGGGTGGCTGCGCGTGGAAGGCAACAGCTCGACCGATGCTGGTCTGCCGATCGAGATCCCCAACATCAACGTCGACGGCCAGAACGTCGGTCTGTCGCCCGGCTGGGGTCCGGCCACCTTCGTGCAGAACAACTTCAATTGGAAGAACGTCGTGACCTGGATGAAAGGATCGCACCTGGTCAAGTTCGGCTTCCAGGCGTGGTACGGCGATGACGATGCCAGGTTCGATGGGGCGTACGGACGGCCGACCTTCGAGTTCTCGAACTTGCTGGAGCTGGTCACCGACGACCCCCGCGAGCAAAGTGGTGTCTCGTACGATCCGCTCACTGGCGAAGTGGGCCGCGGCGGCTATCGTCATCTCATGAGCACCTTCGGCGCCTTCGTCCAAGACGACTGGACGATCACGCCGAAGCTGACGCTCACGCTCGGCCTCCGCTGGGACGATTACGGTGACATCTGGCCCGATCGAGACAAGACGACGAGCTTTTCGAACATCTTTCTCGGATCCGGCAGCACGCTCGACGACCAGTTCGCGAGCGCCTCCGTGCGCGCGGTCGACAGCTTGTACGAGCGTCGACTGAGTCGCAACTTCAGCCCGCGCGGCGGGTTCGCGTGGGACCCGACTGGCGATGCCACATGGGTGGTGCGCGGCGGCGTGGGACTGTACAAGGACTGGATTCCGCTCGGCGAAGCCAATCGCATCCGCGGCAACCCCCCAGGCCTGCTCAACCCCACGTTCCGGCGCGGCGAGGAGATCGCGCCGATCTTCGGTATCGGCGCATCGCGGAGCTTTCCATTCGGCTTCGTGCTGCCCACGCTGCCGTCGAGTGAGCTGGACGAGAACGGTGGACTGCGTGGCGCGCGGCTCGACGCGGGTGGCATCGATCGTGACATCACGCCGGCAAACACGTTGATTTACTCGGTGGGGGTCGAGCGCGAGCTGTTCTGGAACCTGATCGGCGGCGCCACCTATAGCGGATCGCGTACCTGGGATGGGATCATCGGGACCGACTTCAACCGATATTCCGGTGATCTCCTCGACGGAGAGCTCGACCGGCTCAACCCGAGCTTTGGCTCGATGTACTGGGAGTTCAACGGCAACGAGATCGACTACAACGCCCTGATCCTGAACCTGCGCCGCAATCTCACCGGGCGGACGTCGTTTCAGGCGTCGTATACGCTCTCGCGGGTCGACGACTACGGGCAGGCAGGCACGCGCATCAACCGCGACGGGCCGTTCCAGCTCGTGAGCCAGACCGATTACGAGCGCTACAGGGCGAACGCCGACTGGGACCGCCGGCACCGCTTCTCGTTTGCTGGCACGTACCATTTCCCCTCACCCTCCGGCGGCGGGCCACTCGGGCGCGCGCTACTCGGCGACTGGATGCTGGCCGGCATCGGGATCTTCGAAAGCGGTCCGCCGATCAACGTCGTCAACAGGGCGGCGTTTCAGCCGTTGCTCGACGAGAACGGCGAGGTGACTGGATACCTGCCCGGCAGCGGCGACTACAACGCCGACGGCTTCGACTATGACTATCCGAATCTACCATCGCGCGACGACCGAGGATCGCACAGCCAGGACGAGTACGTGAACGGCCTCTTCACGGCGGCCGACTTCCCAGGCCCGGAACCAGGCACGCTCGGCACGCTGCCGCGCCATTACTATCGTGGACCGGGCTTCGCTCAGGTGGACCTCGGTCTCGTGAAGGAAGCGTCGTTCCCGTGGTTGGGAGCGCGCGGCACGCTGCAGCTCCGGATTGATGCCTTCAACATCTTCAACCGGGTCAATCTGAACAACGTCGACGGAGACCTGGACGAGGCGACCTTCGGCCGGGCAACCGAAACGTTCCAGCCGCGGGTCGTTCAGTTCGGCGTGCGAGTGTCGTATTGACTTTGGGTGTAGAAAGGAAGCCGCATGAGCGCAATTGGCGGTGCGGTTGTCCCGCTGCTCGTCTCCCTCGCGTGCGCGGCAATCGGGTCGCGTCCAGCCGCGGCGGGCCAGGCGCCGCAGACCGCAGACACGACCTCCGACCGTGCGGCGGTTGTCGCGGCCCTTCGCGGCGGCCAAAACGACGCCGCGCTCGGATTGGTCGACCGAGCGTTGGAGCGGGCGCCCGAGGACCCGCAGCTGTGGGCGCTCAAGGGCGTCGCGCTCACGGCCCTGTCGCGTGAGCCGGAGGCGCTGGCCGCATATCGCCGTGCCGTGTCGATCGATGACCGATACGTGCCGGCCCTGCAAGGCGCCGCGGAGATCGAGTACCGCGCGCGACGGCCCGAGGCTGGACCGACGCTCGAGCGGCTGATCGCTGTCGATCCAGAGAACGAGGTTGCGCACGGCATGCTCGGCGCACTGGCCTTCGACCGGCGCGACTGCGGGGCGGCGGTCGCGCACTTCGAGCAAGGCGGCGACGTGGTCAACGGCAGCGCCGCGGCCCTCGACCAGTTCGGTCATTGCCTGTACATGGTCGGGCGCCTCGAGGATGCCGTGCGGGTCTTCGAGCGGCTGAAAACCGCGACGCAAGATGACCCGGCCGCTGTCATGAAGCTGGCCGTGGCGCTCCACGCCGGCGGTCGATCGCGGGAAGCGCTCGTCCTGCTCCGTCCAATTGCCGCCCGGCCGGATGCCGACGGTGCCTTGCTGAACCTCGCGGCGGAGGTCCATGCGAGCCTGAATGAAGTTGCCGAAGCGATTGCCGCGCTGCGGCGCGCCATTGCCGCCGCGCCGCACGACGAGGCGCACTACCTCAGCCTCGCCTCGCTCTGCTTGGAGCATGAATCGTACGACCTGGCGCTCGAGATCGCCAACGTGGGCCTGCACAACGCCCCCGAATCTGCGCGTCTCCACACGGTACGCGGCGTCGTCCACGCGCAGTTGGGCAACCATGAGCGCGCAGAAGAGGACTTCGAGCGCGCCAGCCGGCTCGAGCCGGAGCGGCCGGTAGGCCGCGTCGGACAGAGTCTTGCACTGCAGCAGGCGGGCCGCGTCGAGGAATCGGTGGAGCTCCTGCGCCGCGAGTCGCAACGACATCCGAAGGACGCCGCAACGCTGTTCCTCCTGGCGCGGGCGCTTGCCAGCGCGGGCCCGGCGGCAGGATCGTCCGATGCGCGCGAGGCGGAGCAGGCGCTCCAGCGGGCCGTCACCCTCGCACCAGATTTCGGCGAAGCGCACGCGGAGCTGGGCAGATTGGACGTCCGCGCGGGAAAGCCCGCACTGGCCCTCGTCCACCTGCGCCGCGCGCTCGACCTCGATCCGTCGAATCGACAGGCCATGTATCAATTGCTACTGGCGCTGCGCCGCGCGGATCGCCTCGACGAAGCGGCGGAGGTCAAGGCCCGACTGCGCCAGCTCATGGAACAGGAGCGGAACGACGAGGTCGAGCGGAACCGACTCCAGCTGATCAAGGCCCCGCCCTCTCCGTAGCGCAACACCCACCTGGATCGGCGGCTCATACGTTCAGACTAGCCGACGAGACAGAACGGGGCGATACATCAATCATTAAAAGTTGTTCATCATCGCCACGCGTTGGGGCCCAGCACCCTCCGGCTGGTTATACTGAAGCCGTGAATCATTGGATGCAGGCCGGCATCAGCGTGCTCCTGCTCGCGGCGCTTGCGGTAGCGCCAGTATCGGGCGCTGTGTGTGCGGTCCGGTGCGCGTCCGCCGGCAACCAGCCGTCCCAGGATGCCGGCGCGACGTCAATGCCTCACGCCACCACGACCAAGGATTGCCACGGTCGACCGGCGTCGGGCGCCGCCCAGGTGAGTGCTGAGGCCGCCCATCCCTGCGGTGACCACGACGGGATCCGTGAAGATCGCACAGCGTCTCTGCTGCCCGGTCGAGACGACACGAGCCTGCTGTTGCAGACGGTCGCGGCCACCGCGGCTTCCCCTCCTTCGGAGGTTGAGGCGCTCGAACCACCGGCGGCGCTCAGCGCCTGGCGGAGCCTGCGGCCCCCCGTCGCACCACCGGCTCCAACCCGCGCCACTGTGGTTCTACGGATCTAATCCTCTCTTCCCGGGCGCATCCGCGCCTGTTCTCTCCTCCGATCCTTCATTCCCTCGCTGACTGGCGGCAGGCCATGTGCCGTTGGTCGTGGAGGGCATTGAACCGTGGGCAGAAGCGCGACCATCACGACACGTCGGTGATGGACCGCTGGAGTGATAGACGATGAAAGCGAATCAAGACCTCTTCCCCCTCGCGCGACCAATGCCGCTGTCGCGGCGGACCTTCGTGAAAGGGCTCGCCGCTGCCGGCGCGGCCACCAGCGCGGGTATCCTCCGGAGTGTCGCGTGGGCCGAGGCACAGTCACGCTCAGCACCCGCCGTGCTGTCTGGCGCCGGCTTCGATCTACGGATCGGGGAAACGACCGCCAACATCACCGGCAAGTCTCGAACGGCCGTCACGATCAACGGCTCGATTCCTGGACCGACCTTGCGCTGGCGCGAAGGCGACACGGTCACGCTGCGTGTCGCCAACACGTTGGATGAGGACACATCCATCCATTGGCATGGCATTCTGCTGCCCGCCAACATGGATGGCGTACCGGGCCTGAGCTTCCATGGCATCCGCCCGGGGGAGACCTACCCCTACCATTTCACGGTCCGACAGCACGGCACCTACTGGTATCACAGCCACTCCGGGTTTCAGGAGCAGCAGGGCGTCTACGGGCCGCTCGTGATCGAGCCGCGTGAAGCCGAACCGTTTCAGTACGACCGCGAGCACGTCGTGATGCTGAGCGACTGGACGGATGAGGACCCGAGGCGTGTCTTCGCGAAGCTCAAGAAACAAGCCGACTACTACAACTTCCACCAGCGCACGGTCGCCGACTTCGTCCGCGATGTGCGGGAGCATGGCCTGCGGACCACGCTCGCCGAGCGTGGCGCCTGGGGCGAGATGCGCATGAGCGATCGGGATCTGGCCGACGTGAGCGGCTACACCTACACCTACCTGGTGAACGGGCAAGCTCCCGCCGCTAATTGGACGGGCCTATTCGAACCAGGCGAACGTGTCCGGCTGCGCTTCATCAACGGATCGGCGATGACACATTTCGACGTCCGGATCCCTGGCGTGACGATGACGGTCGTGGCTGTGGATGGCCAGCACGTGCAGCCGGTCACGGTGGACGAGCTCCGCATCGCCGTCGCGGAGACCTTGGACGTCGTTGTGGAACCGTCCGGACAGGAGGCGTTCACGATCTTCGCACAAGCCATGGATCGTACCGGTTACGCAGCTGCCACGCTGGCCGTGCGCGACGGACTCCGCGCGGAGGTCCCAGCGCTCGATCCACGTCCGAGTCTGACCATGGCCGACATGGGGCACGGTGGTATGGGGCACGACATGCGCGGGATGCCGAAGTCGGCGGACGACCCGCACGCGGGTCACACCATCCCGGCGCAACAGCCCACCACCGATCCGCATGCCGGCCATGACATGTCCGCCATGGGCGCGGAGATGCAGTCGCACCCGGTCAGTGAGAACAGCAACCCCTTGGTCGACATGCAAACGATGATGCCAACGTCGAAGCTCGATGACCCAGGCATCGGCCTCAGGGACAACGGGCGGCGCGTGCTGACCTATGCGGATCTGAAGACGGTGTTCCCCGATCCGGACGGGCGCGAGCCAACCCGCACGATCGAGCTCCACCTCACCGGCCACATGGAACGATTCGTCTGGTCGTTCAATGGCATCAAGTTCTCCGACGCAGAGCCCATTCGTCTCACCTACGGCGAGCGCGTTCGTATCGTGTTGGTCAACGACACGATGATGGCGCACCCGATCCACCTACACGGCATGTGGAGCGACCTCGAGGATGATGAAGGGCGGTTCCACCTGCGCAAGCACACGGTGGATATGCCGCCTGGCAGCAAGCGCAGCTTCCGGGTGACGGCCGATGCGCTGGGCCGATGGGCGTTTCATTGCCACATGCTCTACCACATGGAGGCAGGCATGTTCCGCGAAGTACGCGTCGAGGAAAGGAGGTCGACGTGAGACTCGCGAGGGCAGTAGCGGTCTTCCTGATGGCCATCGCGTGGTCCGGCTCGTCGTTCGCGCAATCGGCGCCCGCACCGTCAGCATCGTCATCGTCATCACCATCGCGGCAGGCATCGCAGAGACCCGCCGGTCACCAGCACCACCAGCACCCACGCCAGGAGCCGGCGGAAACGCCGCGGACGTCATCGCCCCAAGAGGATCCCGAGGCGTCGTATCCCCTACCACCCAATGTCCCTCCGCTCACCGACGCGGACCGCGAGGCAGCCTTTCCCGACGTCCAGGGACACAAGACGCTCGACAATGCCTTGAACTACTTCCTGCTGTTCGATCAGTTGGAGGGTCTCGCGGGTGGAGACCAGGCGGCCGGAAGCTGGGACACGAAAGGCTGGATTGGATGGGATCGTGACCGGTTCTGGTTCCGCACGGAGGGCGAGGGAGAAGGCGGCCGCCTCGGAAAGGCGGAAGCGCACCTGCTGTATGGACGTGCGATTGCGCGTTGGTGGGACGTCGTGGCTGGGATCCGTCAAGACTTCGAGCCAGGGCCAGCGCAGACATGGGCCGCCATTGGGATCCAGGGCCTCGCGCCGTACTGGTTCGAGGTCGAGGCGACCGCCTACGTCGGTGCGTCCGGCCGTACGCGGTTTCGGTTGGAGACGGAGTACGAGCTGTTGCTGACGAACCGACTCATTCTCCAGCCACTCGTCGAAGTGAACTTCGCCGGCAAGTCCGACCCTGAGCGCGGGATCGGCGCGGGACTCAGTACCGCCGAGGCGGGACTGCGGCTCCGGTACGAGGTCCGCCGCGAGCTCGCGCCGTATATCGGCGTCGTCTGGAACCGCAAGTTCTTCGGCACCGCAGACTATGCCGAAGCGGCGAATGAGGAGACGCGCGGCGTCCGTTTCATCTTCGGTGTGCGCTTCTGGCGGTAATCCATCGACGCGTGTGTTCTGGAGCCGCGTATTACGGCGCAGCGGACTTCCAGGACCGCATGCGGCAACTCGAACCGTGACGGCCCGCACCTGAGAGCCAGCGGTGTCGTGCTTCTCCGCGTTACTCATGCGCCTCTCTTGGCTGACTGGGAACGGAACGCCCTTGGGCTCATTCCCCGTTTCCGTTTGAAGGCCGTGCTGAACGCGAACGGGTCGGCGTAGCCGACAGCCTCGGCCACCTTCGCCACACTCAGGTCCGGGTCCGACAGCAGGTCCTCGGCTGTGTACATGCGCCATTCGGTGAGATAGCTCAGAGGTGGCTGGCCCATGACCTCGGTGAATCGCTTGGCGAAGTGCGCCCGCGATACCTGCGCCTCGGCGGCCAGCGAGCCCACCGTCCACGCCTCAGAAGGGCGCTGGTGGATGCCGTCGAGCGCCGGTCCGGCCACCGGATCCATGGCCCCCAGATACCAGGCCGGGGCGTCGGCGCCCTTCTGGTCAAACCAGCATCCCAAGGTGCAGACCAGTCCCCAGTCCAGAATGCGGTCGATCAGAGCCTGGGCGCCCGGCTGATGTCGGCGAGACAGGGCGTCCCTCATCGAGGTAAGCCAGAGGACGCCGTCAATGTCCTCATGGAGCACCAGCGCGGGCGGAAGAGTGTGCAGCAGCCGCTCATGGCGGCTGCGAGTGGACCGGTATCCTCCGATGAGTGAGCGGTTCGTCGAGGCAATCGACCGCTTCGTTGAGCGCGAAGGAATCGCGCCGCCTCTGTTTACAGAACGGATACAGCGGCGATATACATTGACGTGACTTATGCCTCTGTCCCGACGCGTTTTCCTTCGTGGCACGGTAGCGGCGAGCTTCTCCTGGCCGTTCGTGGCCCGTGCTCAAGAGCGATCCATGGGCCACCGTGCCTTTGGGCATGGCGTGGCCAGCGGCGACCCCCTCGCGGATCGGGTGGTGCTGTGGACGCGTGTCGCACCAGTCGCAGGCGAGGTGGTGGAGGTTCGATGGCAAGTGGCGCGTGACGCAGGCATGCAGGAGCTCGTCGCCCGCGGCACGCAGCCTACGACGCGGGCGCGCGACTTCACCGTCAAGGTCGATGTCGCAGGCCTCGACCCGGCAACGACCTACTACTACCAGTTCGAAGCGCGCGGGATTCGCTCGCCAATCGGCCGGACGCGGACCTTGCCCGTTGGCAGCGTCGACCGCGTGCGCCTTGCCGTCGCCTCCTGCTCGAACTACCCTTGGGGGTTCTTCAACGCGTACCGGCGCATTGCCGAGCGTGCCGACCTCGACGCCGTGCTCCATCTGGGTGACTACCTCTATGAGTACCAGAACGGTGCGTACGGTGATGGCACCTCGCTGGGCCGTGTTCCGCTTCCGGACAAAGAGACCGTCACGCTTGCGGACTACCGGCTGCGCCATGCCACGTACAAGAGTGACGTCGATCTCCAGGAGGCGCATCGCCAACATCCCTTCATCACGGTCTGGGACGACCACGAGGTCACGAACAACCCGTGGACCGGCGGCGCCGCGAATCATGACCCCGACGAGGGCGAGGGCGACTGGCTCACCCGCCGTGCGGCGGCCGTCAAGGCGTATTTCGAGTGGATGCCCATTCGCGATCCAGGCATGACGCGCCAGCTTCAGATCTATCGAGCGTTCCCATTTGGCGATCTGCTGGATCTGGTGATGCTCGATACGCGGCTCACCGGGCGCGATGAGCAGGTCCCGCGTGAAGACGTCACCGCTTTGATGAGCCCGACGCGGACGCTGCTCGGTCCCGCGCAGGAAGCGTGGCTCGCTGGCGAGCTCGTCGCCTCGAAGCGGGCCGGCGTCACCTGGCGTGTGCTGGGCCAGCAGGTCATGTTCGGACCAACGCTCCACCCAGAGGGAGGCATCCGGAATCCCGACGCGTGGGATGGCTATCAGGGCGCACGACAACGTCTGTTCGATCTCTTCACGCGTGAGCGCCTCGATAACCTCGTGGTGCTTGCCGGTGACGTGCACAGCTCGTGGGCACTGGATGTTGCACCCGACCCGCTGAGTAAGACGGCTTACGATCCCGACACCGGACGCGGGGCACTTGCCGTCGAGTACGTCACACCCGGCATCACGTCACCAGGGGCGTATACGGACGAGCCGGAAAAAGCCGAGACCGGCCTCGCGCCGGTGCGCGCCCGCAACCCGCACATCAAGCTGATCGACGCGGTTCACCGGGGTTACATGATCGTGGACGTGACGCCCCAGCGCGCCCAGGCGGAGTGGTTCTTCACGCCGACGGTCACCGAGCGAACGAACCAGGAACGCTTTGCCGCGGCGTTTGCCACCGCGGCCGGCGCGAATCATGTGGTGTCAGTCCGCCGCTCGCTGCCACCCCGCACCGATCCGCCCGCGCTTGCCCCAGATTCCCAATAGCGCCTTCCAAGGCCCCTCGCGTCGCGCCTTAGCCCTAAATCTGTCGGGTCTAGCAAGCGTCCGAGAACCGGCGCACGCCCACGATGGTCGGCCCGCTGAGGTGCAAGTTGGCCCGCCTCGCGATGAGATTGTGTGGCCGGCGCACCTCGCGCATAATCTCCTAGATCGCTACAGATTCGGCGCTGTCGTTCGGCCACATCCGAAGGGGAACGTGCCGCGCTCCGGGAGAACGATCATGACGACAACGGTTCGGCAGATGCTCGAAGGCAAGCGCGACGTTTGCTGCGTGGAGCCTGAAGACACGGTCTACGATGCCTTGCGCCTCATGGCCGATAGAAACATCGGCGCCGTCCTCGTGCTGGTGGCAGAGAAGCTCAAAGGCATTCTCTCCGAGCGCGACTACGCGCGTAAAGTGATCCTCGTCGGCAAGACATCGAAGGAGACGCGCGTCAGCGAGATCATGACGACGGATGTCGTCTGCGTGACACCAGGGTGGACCGCCGATCAGTGCATGGCGCTCATGACGGAACGGCGCATCCGTCAT
>WHTT01000090.1 GCA_009377605.1 Luteitalea sp. | reverse complement strand
AGTAGAGCACACGACTGCGGAGTTGGTTGCAGCATGTCTCCACCTGCGGTGACATCGTCGTCGCGCGTCAAGTCGTCCTCATGCCATGATGCTATACATCTGATGGCGTGATGTCATTGCCCGAGGCTCGGTTTCTTCGCGCCGGTGGGCCTAGCCCAGTAGCGTCTCAGTTCCGAGGAGTAAGCAGTGAGCGAGCAAGAAGAAGATTTCGCCGCGATGTTCGAAGCGTCCGTCAATGCCCGCCAGTTCGATCGGGGCCAGACCATCGAGGGCACCATTGTCGCCTTCGGGCCGGAGGTGGCCTTTGTCAACGTGGGCGGGAAGGGTGAGGCCCAGATCGACCTCGCGGAACTGAAGGACGCCGACGGCGACGTCGAGGTGTCGGTCGGCGATCCCATCCAGGCGATCGTCGTCTCCACGCGTGGCGGTATCGTGCTCTCGCGTAGGGGCGTGCGCAACGCCGCCACGCAGCGGGAGCTCCAGGATGCGTTCCAGGCCGGCCTCGCCGTGGAAGGCAAGGTGGAGAAAGTCGTGAAGGGCGGCTACGAGGTGCGCATCGCCCGCGAGCGCGCGTTCTGTCCGCTCTCGCAGATCGACATTGTCCGCACCGCGGACCCGGCGGCGCACGAAGGGCAGCTCTACACGTTCCGCATCATCGAGTACAAGGACGGCGGGAAGAACATCGTGGTCTCCCGGCGCAAGCACCTCGAGGAGGAGCAGCGCGCCAGCGCCGCGGACGTACGCAAGTCCATCGTGCCAGGCGCGGTGCTCACCGGACGGGTCGCATCGGTGCTGGACTTTGGCGCCTTCGTGGACCTTGGCGGTGGCATCCAGGGCTTGCTCCATGTGTCCGAAATGGGCTGGTCGCGCGTTGCCAATCCCAACGATATCGTCGCGCCCGGTGAGCAGATCACCGTGAAGGTGCTGCGCGTGGACGATGCCGCGCAGAGGATCTCGCTCGGGTTGAAGCAGCTCCTGGACGATCCCTGGACGACGGTGGCCACCACCTACGAGGTGGGCCAGGTGCGCACCGGCCGTGTCACGCGCGTGGCGGAGTTCGGCGCCTTCGTGGAGCTGGAGCCGGGTATCGAAGCGTTGGCGCACGCCTCCACATTTGCCCCCACGGGGCGCCCTGGCGGCTGGGCCAAGTCGGTGGCCGTGGGCATGACCGGGGCGTTCGAGATCCTGAGCATCGACACTGCGCAGAAGCGCATGGGCATCGCGCTCGTAGAAGAAGGGTCCGCGCGGGCCGCCGGCGCCGCGTCGTCGCAGGGTGCGATTGTGCCCGGTGCGATCGTGACCGGCAAGGTGGAGCGTCACGAGAAGTTCGGCGTGTTCGTGTTCCTGTCGCCGGGGCGCACTGGCTTGATGCCGCTCGCCGAAACGGGCGTGGAGCGCGACGTGGACATCCGAAAAGCGTTCCCGATCGGCAGCGAGGTGGAGGTCGTGGTGCTCGAGGTCGATCCGGCGGGCCGCCGCATTCGTCTCAGCAAGAAGGCGGTGGCAGAGCGGCGGGAGCAGGCGGAACTGCGCGAGTACGCCGCGAGGCCGGACGCCGCGCCTACGGCCTCGCTGGGATCGCTGGCCGACAACCTGCGCAGAGCCCTCAAGGGGCGTTGAGGGGCCGTTCCGGCTCGAAGATCGTTCTGCCCCGAGACACGGCCTTCTCTAGAGATCGAGCACGTAACATCCAACGACGCCAAGATGAAGGCACCAGAGACCGAAGAGCGAGAGCATCTCGCCCAGGTGACAGACCGACTGCGTCAGGCGCTGCAGAACATCGACGCCAGGTTGAAGCGCTACTCACGGGAGATCCAGGAGGAAAAGACCTATCTGTGGGAGAGCAGAGCCGACATGGACCGCGTCGAAAAGGCTTTCACCCGCGAATCAATCCATCAGACGGTCATGACGGGAGAGGCCGCCCTCGCCCACAGGACACGCCTCCAGAAGCTTCTGCGGTCGCCGTACTTCGGCCGCTTCGATTTCATCCAGGAAGGCCGAGCGCAGCCCGACGCGATCTATGTCGGCGTTCATCACTTCAGCGACGATCGTGACACGCGCACCTGCGTCTATGACTGGCGCGCGCCGATCTCGACGATGTTCTACGACCATGAGACCGGTCCGGCACATTACGAATCTCCCTCGGGCAGCATCAGAGGAGAGATGGTGCTCAAGCGCCAGTTCAGGATTCGCGATGGGCAGCTGGAGCTCATGCTGGAGACCGCGCTCACCATCGTCGACGATGTCCTGCAGGAGGAGTTGAGCCGCGCCTCCGGCGACGGGATGAAGCAGATCGTCGCCACCATCCAGCGCGACCAGAATGCCATCATCCGCAACGAGGACGCGCAGGTGCTGATCATTCAGGGCGTGGCGGGCTCCGGAAAGACCTCGATTGCGCTCCACCGGATCGCCTTTCTGTTGTACCGGTTCAAGGATCGCCTGACATCGAAAGACATCCTGATCATCTCCCCGAACAGGGTGTTCGCCGACTACATCTCGACCGTGTTGCCGGAGTTGGGAGAAGAGTCGATCGGCGAAATCGGGATGGAGACACTCGCCCGGGAACTACTGGGCCAGAAGCACCGATTCCAGACATTCATCGAGCAGACAGCCCTACTCCTCGAGAACAGCGACGCAGGCATGAGGCGGCGGATCGAGGTCAAGTCGTCTCCGGAGTTTCTCGAGACGCTCAACGAGTACGCCGATCATGTGGAGCGGCGCTACTTTCAGCCGGAGGACCTGTGGCTCGGTGGTCACCGGGTGCCGGCCGCGTTCATCGAGAGGACGTTCAGAAGGCATCGCAGCGCCACGGCCGCGGCGCGTCTGGGCAGTGTGGTCAGCGCGATCGAGCACCGGATTGGGCTTCATCACAACCACGACCTGAGGAGCCAAGAAAGAACCGAGCTGAAGAAGGCAGTCAGGAAGATGTATCAGCAGTCAAGCTTGCGCGCCACGTACAAGAACCTCTTCGCCTGGATAGGGGCGCCGGAGCTCTTCAAAATGGCGAAGAACGCGACGCTCGAATACGCGGACGTCTTCCCGCTGATCTATCTGAAACTTCGCCTGGAGGGGATCGACGCCTTGCGCAGGGACGTCAAGCATCTGCTGATCGACGAGATGCAGGATTACACGCCGGTGCAGTACGCCGTGATCGCCAGGTTGTTCCCCTGCAAGAAGACCATCCTTGGCGACACGAACCAATCCGTGAACCCCTACAGCTCATCGAAGGCGGAGGACATCCAGCGGGTGTTCACGCAGGCCGCGTGCGTGAATCTGTGCAAGAGCTACCGGTCCACCTACGAAATCACGCAGTTCGCCCAACGCATCTCGCCCAACCCGGATCTGGTCGCGATCGAGCGTCACGGCGAAACGCCGGAGGTCTTGAGGTGCAAGAACGCGTCAGAGGAGCTCAATCACGTGAGCCAACTGGTTGGCGAGCTCGCCAGCTCGCGGTACGGCACCGCCGGCATCATCTGCAAGACGCAGAAGCAGGCGGCGCGGCTGTACGAAGCGATCAACAACGCAGGATATGACGTGCATCTGTTGACGGCAGAGAGTACGTCCTTCGCGCGGGGGGTCATCGTCTGCACCGCGCACATGGCGAAGGGGCTGGAATTCGACCAGGTCATCGTTCCCGATGTGACTGATCAGAACTACAACACGTCCATGGATCGCAACCTGCTCTACGTCGCCTGCACCCGCGCCATGCACAAGCTCACCCTGACGTTCGCTGGCGAGCCGACGCGACTGATTCAGCCGTGATGCGTGGCCGTCTCACACGCGATCCATTTTGGTCACGAGCAACAGAGACCATAGTCCGTGTTGCTCAGTACTGGATCCGGGTGGCTCCTGGTCGAGCGTCCGGGATCTCGCTCTCGTACCCTGCGTCTGGAGGATTGCGATGACCACCGCGCTTGAGGCGTCAGCGTTGGCGGCATTCCGTCGCCGATTGGAGCAGCGCCGGACCGAGCTAACGAGCTTGATCGAGGAAGGACGACGGGCCGATCAGCCGGTCTCGCCAGACAAGGCCATTGGCCGCCTCACCCGCCAGGATGCGTTGCAGCAGCAGCAGATGTCGGCCGAGCTGATTCGTCGCTACGAGCAGGAGCGTATGCTGGTTGAGCAGGCGCTCGATGCGATGGATGAAGGGACTTACGGGCGCTGCCAGCGGTGCGACGAGCCGATCGCGGTTGCCCGGTTGGACGCGATGCCGCACGCCAGGATTTGCATTCGCTGTACCGGGGGACAGGCACGCGACCGGCGCTGATCCCGGTGGACGGTCATGCGCTCCGCCTCGTACGCGCGACACACGACATCGTGCAGGATTCGTGTGTCACCTGATCCCGGGTCTCACGATCATGTGATGCGCGCCACACGTGCGAGATCGCTCATCCGCCCGAATCGCCCGCTGCGATACTCGGTGTAGAGCCGGACGATATCATCCTTCGAGTCCCCGATGAAGGGCCCGTGGGAGACGATTGGGTCGCGCTGAGGCTGGCCGGCATACAGCACGAGGCGCGCACCTTCCTCGCCAGCAACCACGCGAAGCAGACTCGTGCCCTCGCCCTCGGGACGATCGAGCCACCCGACCTGACCAGCCCTGAGGAGCGCAGTGTTCTCCCCAATTCGGACCGAGCCGCGGAGGACGTATACGAATCCGTTGAAGGACGATGGAATGTCCTGATCGACAGACGTGTGCGCCTCCATAGCGACCTCCGTCATCGTGACGGGGACATGATTGCGCGTGGTCGACTGGTAGCTTCCGGACGCACCGCTATAGACGCGCACCTCCACGCCATGTTCACGACGGACCGGAACCGCGTCGGTGTGAATGTCCTGAAACGCTGGTGTCGTCCATCGCCGATCCTTTGGTAAGGTCAGCCACAACTGGAGCAGGCGGACGTGACCCTTCGTCACGATGTTCTCGCCGTGGATGATACCGCGGCCAGCCGTCATCCACTGGACTTCGCCGGCCCTGATGATACCGCCCTCGTCACGATCGTAGATGGCGCCGTCGAGGACGAGCGTCACGGTTTCGAATCCCGCGTGTGGGTGCGGCTCGCCCACAGTGCGATCCGCGATGTCGAGGTGGTCATCGGCGAGCATGATGAACGGATCGTTGAGCACGAAGTCCTCGGGTGACACAACTTGCGCAGCGAGGTGACCGTGCCCGACGAATCCTGGCGTAAGTGGAGGGACGGTGACAATCCGAGCGATACGGCGTTGTTGCAGCATGATCAGCTCCGTTATGAGGGCGCGTCGGCCACACACGCCTCGCCCACTACTCGGCGTGAGCGGTGCGCAGGCACGGTGCAGGCCGTCGCTGAGCGCGTTTGGCTGTGCCTTCTATCGTGTCCGCGCTATAGTGTAGCACTAGACTGTACATATCTGAACTGTGTGCCTGATTGTTCACATCTCTCACAGACCCCACAACCCCTCGCATTCGCGACTTACGGCATCGCGAGAAACGCCTCGATCAGCCGTGCCATCAGCTCGGGATAGTGGGTGTCGTCCTGCGCCATCACGGCTTCACCGAGATAGTCCCCGTGTCCGCCCGGCACGATTAACAATCGTGCACGAGGGATCAGGCGCGTCAGCTCGAGCGCGTGCTCCGGCCTGACGATGTCCCTGTCGCCGATGACGATGAGGGTAGAGGCGCGGATCGACCGGACCGCGTCCTGTCAAGGACAACCCCACCTTCCGTACCCTAGGATATGGAGGTATGCACGGCGACCGAGCGGACATCGTGGCGCTGGAAGATGCGTTGAACGCCACGGAGCGCGACGCGCGTGCGCTCGTGGCTGGTCTAACCGAGGAGGTGGGCGCTTGGCGCGCCGATGCCAGCTCGTGGAGCGTCGCGGAATGCCTTGATCATCTGGCTGTCGCCAACCGCGTATACCTGCACGCGATGCAGCCAGCGGCCGAGCATGCGCTCGCGCAAGGCCGACGGCGACGTCGACCTGCACGACCGGGACTGATCGGCAGCTGGTTTGTCCGCACGCTCGAACCACCCGTGAAGCCCAAATTCAGACAGAAGGCGCCGCAGAGTATTCGACCACGCGTCTCGCCTCCGCTCGACGATGCGGCCGGTCGGTTCGTCGCATCGCAGGACGATGTGCGTACGTTTCTGCGGCGGTACTCGGATATAGACCTCGCTGGAGTGCGCTTCCCCAACCCGTTTGTTCGCGGTGTTCGATTCAGCCTGGCGACAGGCCTGCACGTTATCGCCGCGCACGAGCGACGTCACCTGTGGCAAGCCTGGCGCGTGCGTCAGGCTGCGGAGCGTGCGAGCGCCACCTGATCGACCGGCCACGCCTCGGGCGCCGACCCTGTCCTGTCTATCGTGTAGCACTCGACTATACATAGATGAACGTATCCCCAAAAAAACTCTTAGCGCCGCGGCCGCCCCAGCTTCTCCAGCAAGAAGAGAGGTCTTGACCTAACCATTGCCCGCCCCGTAAAGTTAGGCGTATGCCTAACCAATCCCATCAGCTCAGTCGCGTCTTTCAAGCCCTGACCGACCCGACCAGGCGGGCTGTCCTCGAACGGCTGGGCAGCGGGCCTGCCCCGGTCAGCGAGCTGGCGCGGCCCTTCAAGATGGCATTGCCGTCGTTCTCTCAACACCTCCACGTGCTCGAGAGCTGCGGACTGGTTCGGTCCCACAAGACGGGACGTGTCCGAACGTATCGGCTCGTGCCGCAGCCGCTGAAGCGTGCCGAGCAATGGATGGCGAGGCAGCGCGCGATCTGGGAGCGCCGTCTCGATCAACTGGACAGCTACCTCAATCACCTAAAGGAGCAGACGCAGTGACTCGTCCAACGCCTTACGAACCCAACCCAAAGCTGGATCTCGTGTTGGAACGCATCGTCGACGTCCCGAGAGAGCTCGTCTGGGCCGCCTGGACTACTCCGGATCACATCAAGAAGTGGTTCACTCCTGCCCCGTGGACAACGGTGGATTGCGAGATCGATCTTCACCCCGGCGGCATCTTTCGCACGGTCATGCGCTCTCCGGAGGGACAGCAGTATCCTCACGTCGGCTGTTATCTCGAGGTGATCGAGAACGAAAAGCTGGTGTGGACGGTCGCGCTGGGACCGGGCTACCGGCCATCCAACCGGACGAGCGAGGTCCCGTCGTTCACGGCGGTCATCACGCTGGCGCCGCATGGGAACGGCGGCACGAAGTACACCGCGCTGGCGATGCACGGGGACGAGGAGGACCGCAGACGGCACGACGAAATGGGATTTCAGGACGGTTGGGGGAAAGCGCTCGAACAACTGGTCGCGCTCGCCAAGAGTCTGTAGTTGGTCACCGAGTGGCCCGGCTTGGGGCTGCCTCTACTCTAAATTGGCCCAGTAGAAGGCGTGAACATTGGTCCTTTTGGAATGCCAATCGATCGTTGACAGTCCTCGATATGAGTCTCATCTCTCGCACGCGCGCGACGGTCGCGCCGGCGACGGAGGCTGGACCCACGCCTGGTGTCGGGACGAGGACGCCACTACCGCCCGCGGCCAACCAAGTGGCCCGGAGCATAAATACGGCCGCATTGTCAGCGGATCCAGAAAGCTGTTCAGCCCCCTCGCGTGAAGGGCAACTCATACGAGAAGTACACGAGACCGCTGACGTCGGTACGGTCGTCGTTCAGCACCACCGGTACGGCAACGCCGATGATGATCTGTGTGTCGCCGAGGTTCCATCCACCCCTCAGTCCAGGTGCGACGGTCCAAGATGCGCTACGCTCTGCCTGCGAGGTCCGCTCATCGAGCTCGTCCGGAAACTCTGCCGTGGTCTCGAGCATCAGATGGGCCATCGGCTTCACACGCCAAATGGCGCTCGCCGCGAGATGCGGTGTGAACCCACTCGCGTCCTCCACGGTCCCACGACTTGCACGGTTCTGCTCTTGATAGGTGAGCCCGGCGTTCCAGTGAAAGTAGAGATCGCCGGCCTGCTGGCTGAACGGCAGGTTGACCTGCACGCCAGCCCGCCCCGCCCCAAGTCCGGTATCGTCGTTGCCCGTCGGTAGAATCAGGCTCAAGCGCGGCGAGATCGCTGGCCGCCCAGGCGCCTCATTGGTTAGCTGAAATCGGTAGTGGAGGAACACGTCACCGATGCCATTCTCGGTCGATTGTCCGACGGCAGGGATCGTGAACGAGAGCTGGTGTGCCTGACTTCCGATCGGCCACTCCTGCGTGAAGGCGAGCTCCCACTCGTCCGCCGTGCGTCTGAAACCCACGATGTTCTGAAACACTCCAGGCTCTTGATTGAACGCCTCTTCAACGAGAAACGAGTTGTCGAGGATCTCGAAGGGACGACTGGATCCCACAGGTGGTGGCTGCGCAGCTGCAGCAGCAGCGCCAATCGACATCGCACCGGCGAGAGCCAGCCCTATCCACGTTGTGACGCCACGCAATACATCCTCCTGAATCAACGGTGCCTGCGCGTAGGTTTTGACGCCTCGCCATCAGACATTTTGAATACACATAGTATAAAATTTGAGTAATCAAAATCAAGCCCTGTCTGGTGAGCCTTCGTGCCGACTGACTCCTTCGCAGCCAAGACGAAGGATAATGGGCGCACACAGGAGGTCTCGTGCCCACTGAATCGATACCCTTCATCACGCCCGACGCCCTGCTCGCGCACTGGCAGGGGCATCGCCGGCTCACCAGGCGCGTCATCGATGCCTTTCCCAACGACAAGCTCTTCAGCTTCTCCTTGGGCGGGATGCGTCCCTTTGGCGGGCTCGCGATGGAGATGCTCAGCATGGCTGGACCGATGGTCCGCGGCGCGGTCACCGGCGACTGGAACGCGCCGAGCAGCCGCGATTCGCGGCCGAAACAGGAAGTGCTCCAACTCTGGGATGAGAGTACGGAGCAACTGAACGCTCTCTGGCCGCAGATCCCTCCGGAGGGATTTGCCGAGACCATCACGGCGTTCGGGCAGTACACGGACACGCTGTACAATCTCATCCTCTACGTCATCGACAACGAGATTCATCACCGCGGCCAGGGCTACGTGTACCTCCGCGCGCTGGGCGTCGAGCCCCCGCCGTTTTACGAGCGAAGCTGAGCCGCTCAACGAGCCACGGTTCCACCATTGATGAACATCGTCGGAGCCGTGATCGTGGGTGATCGAGATGAGCACAGCCAATGCGCGTGTGGCGCTCGTGACCGGCGCAAATCGCGGACTCGGATTGGAGACATGCCGCCAACTGCTGGGGCGCGGCATGCGGGTAGTAATGACCGGCCGGGACGAAGATGCAACCGAGCGGGCACGACGAGGGCTCGACCTTGCCGCAGGGAGCGCAATCGTGGTGCGGATGGACGTCACCGACCGCGCCAGCATCGAGGCCGCTCATCGGGTGGCCGTGAAGCGCTACGGCGCTGTGGATGTTCTCGTGAACAACGCGGCTGTGCTGTTTTCCGAGAGCACTGCCGTGCTCTCGATTCCCGCCGACGAGCTCTTGCGGACCTTCGAGACGAATCTGTTCGGCGTGATCGAGGTCTGCCGCCTGTTCGTGCCTCCGATGGCGGCGAACGGCTACGGACGAATCGTCAACGTATCGTCCGGCGCCGGCCAGCTCGCGAGCATGTCCACCTACGCGCCGGCGTACTCGATTTCGAAGGCGGCGCTGAACGCCTTCACGCGCATCCTCGCGCAAACCTACAGTAGTCGCGGTGTCCTCGCGAATGCCGTCGATCCCGGTTGGGTGCGAACCGACATGGGCGGCCCCGCCGCACCTCGGTCCGTCGAGCAGGGCGTCGACACAACCGTGTGGCTCGCCACGCTACCGGACAACGGTCCGACGGGACGATTCTTCCGCGACCGGCGCCCTATCGAGTGGTGACAGTAACAGCACTTTGATCACCGATACAGCTGGAGGCCGGTCGTCTTGACGATTTCGACCAGCGAGCGGATATCTGCTTCTGACGTCCGCGGATGGATGATGCAGGCTCGTAACCAGAACGTGCTCCGCATGACGGTGCTCGAGAGGAATACTTGGCCGCCGAGTTGCAGCCGCTCCAGCAGCGTCTTGTTCAGATTGTCGAGCGCATCCGCGTCCTGCTCCTTGCGCAACCCTCGCGGCACGTAACGGAAGCAAACGACGCTCAGGCTTTGCGGCTCGCGTACCTCGAGCTCCGGCTCCTCCCTCATCGCCGCGGCGAGCTGCTCGGCCAGCGCGATATTCCCGTTGATGGCACGGCGGTAGCCCTCGACCCCGTGGTACCTCAGCGCCATCCAGACCTTGAGGGCTCGAAAGCCTCTCGTCTGTTGAAAGCCATACTCACTGAACCACGGCAGCCCGCCTACGCCCGTCGGGCTGCCGTCCGTGCGAAGGTAGGGTGGAACGAGGCTGAATGCCGCACGCATCATCTCGCCATCACGCACGAGCACGAGCCCGGCTTCGACCGGCACACAGAGCCACTTGTGTGGATCGAGCGCAACGCTGTCTGCCCGCGCGAGGGCGCTCAATTCGCGACCGTGGCGGCTGCTCAGGATCGCCGGAGCGCCGTACGCGCCGTCCACGTGGAGCCAGACCCCGTGCCGCTCACAAACGTCAGCGATTTCATCGAGCGGATCGATGAGGCCCGTGTTTACCGTTCCCGCGCTGGCGATGACCGCGACCGGCCGATTCCCGTCCTTCACGTCACGCCGAATCGCCGCGTCGAGCGCTGAGGGCTTCATGCGCTGCGCCTCGTCCTGCTCGACGATGCGGAGATTGTCGCTGCCGATGCCGAGCAGCTCTATCGCTTTTTGATTGCATCCGTGCCCTTCGCCGGACTTGTAGAAGAGGAGCCGGGACGGCGTGGCCTGCACACCTGTGGCGCGCACGTCGAAGCCGCACTTGGCATGACGTGCGACGGCGAGCGCCGTCAGCGCGGCCATCGATCCGCCGCTGACGAGCAGCCCCATGCTGCCATCGGGAAAGCCGAGCAGACGCCTGAACCAGTGAATGACCTGTCGTTCGACGTAGATGCCAGCATGATTGCCTCCGGCGCAGCTCGGGTTCATCGCTGCCGCGAGTGCCTCGCCAAAGACGCCCATTACTGCCGGCGGTGAGTTCACCCAGGCGTAGAAGCGGGGATGGCCATTGCCAAGAGGAAACGGCTCGATCTCCTGCTGAAACGCCGTCAGCAGATCGTCTGCGCTCTGGCCCGATTCCGGCCACGACGAGCCGTCCAGATAGCGCGCAGCCAGTGCCTCCGGGAAGGGACGGAATACATCCCTGCTCGGGAGGGTCGTCAGATGCTCGGCAATCATATCGACGACGCGATAGCCAATCCGCCGGATCTCCTCTGCGCTCCACTCCCACTTCTCGCGATTTGTTTCAGCGTCCATAACACCTACTGCTGACGATACACCGACGCCGCTACGGCCGCCTCGGCGAGGCGGCCTAAGAAATAATTGCCGAGCTTGTCGATCTCGCCTCCTGTCATTCGACGTGTTGGTAGAGTGCGGATTCCAGCCGGAACGACGCCTGGCGGGGACCTCACCGCCAACGAGAAACCGAAAGGACACCAGACAAAATGCGATTCATCTGTTTGTACAAGCCCGCTGCAGAGGAGGGTCGTCCCCCTACGCAGGAGCACATGGTCCAGATGGGGAACCTCATCGAAGAAATGACAAAGGCCGGCGTGCTGCTCGAGACAGGTGGCTGCCACCCGAGCGCCAGAGGCTCGCGAATCCGACTTTCTGATGAGAACTTCACCGTCACCGACGGTCCGTTCACCGAGACGAAAGAGATCATCGGCGGCTATGCCGTGATCCAGGTCCAGTCCAAGGAAGAGGCGGTCGAGTGGACCAAGCGCTTCCTCAAAGTGGCAGGCGACGGAGAGAGTGAGATTCGCCTGCTGCACGAGGCGTCGGACTTTGGTCCGGAGGTTACGCCAGAGATCCGAGAGCAGGAAGCGCGCGCGCGCTCGCGGATGGCGGCAAACCGGTAAGAAAAGGTACCCGCTCCTTTTTCGAAGGTACCGGGTACCTTCTGCCCTTCCTCTGTCTTCTCGATCTCGCGATCTATGCGATGGAAATGTACATGTCGGTGCGGAGCTGATCTTTGGGAACTTTCGTTGGGTCGTTCCGATAGATTTCGTAGCTCGCTTCCGCACCGAGGCGATGTCCGCTCGCGGGCAGCCACTCGCCCATGAAGCGCGCCCAGGCGGCGTCCAACTGTTCGTAGGGCCCTATGTGCACAGTGCACGCATAGCGACCCGCCGCGATGCGCTGCTCCACGAGGCCCTCGGGCAGTGCAACGTTCGCCGGCACCGTAATCAATCACCGGCCCAGGTGCCCCAGTTCACGGATCCGGACCCCGAGAGCGCGTCGGAGTTGATACCGGCGCTCGACCAGAGCATCACCAAGGCAAAACGGCTGCTCGGTGGAATGGACGATGCCGCGTTGATGGCGACGTGGCGGCTGATGCGGGGCGAGCAGGAGCTGTTTGCCGTTCCACGCGTGGCATTCCTGCGATCGGTCATGCTCAACCATTGGTACCACCACCGCGGTCAGTTGACCGTGTACCTGCGCGCGCTCGGCGTTCCCATTCCCTCGATTTACGGTCCGAGCGCCGACGAGAACCCGTTTGCCTAACGGTAGGGACGAGTGAGCCGGCGCTTCGCGGCACCGTGGCTTCCATCGGTTCCGGTGAAGCGCCGCCTCGGTTTCCGTTAGCCCTTAGGTAGGGACGCCTCGCCGAGGCGTCCGGACGGCGCGTTCGGCGAACGCGCCCTACCTAGGGATTTGTTTGCCTTCCACCTGCTGGCGAAGCCGCTGTTCCTGTTCCTTCAGCTCGGGTGTGAGCGTGGGGAAGTCGTCTGCCTCGAACACTTGGCGAATCTCGATCTCGGACTCCTCGCCCGTGGGGTTTGGAACGCGCTTGACCCATTCGATCGCCTCCTCCTTCGACTTCACCTGAATCAGCCAGAAGCCGGCGACGAGCTCCTTTGCCTCCGCGAATGGTCCGTCGATCACGGTACGTTTGGCGCCCGAGAACTTGACGCGCGCGCCCTTCGAGCTCGGCTGCAGCCCTTCGCCCGCGAGCATCACACCGGCCTTTACCAGCTCTTCGTTGTACTTCATCATCGCCGCCAAGAGCTCCTGACTCGGGGGAACGCCCGCTTCGCTGTCCTTGTTGGCCTTGACGAGTAGCATGAACCTCATTGTGATATCTCCTTCTGGATGTAGCAGTTTAGGGCTAGGTAGCGCCGCCTCGCCGAGGCGGCCGTGTCCGCAGTGCCCGGGTGCTCGCTGCCCGGCGCGCTCGGCGAGCGCGCCCTACCCTCGCGGTTCGGCGAACGCGCTCTACCAGCCTCTGTATTCACGTCGAACGAGGGGCCACCGGATCGACAAATCAGGATCGACACCGCCTGACGCGTCCCGGAGGCCTACTCTACTGAAACGAAGGACCCAGCCGCCGGAACCCGAAGGCGACTGAATGTATGCTCTGCACCATGGCTCCACCGCTGAATGCGCCTTCCGGGACAGACCGCTCCGCGGGAGAAGGAAAGGCTCGCGCGCGAAAGGATTCAAGTCGAGCTGCGTCACACCGGTTGACCACGCCCGGTGGGGAACGGCTGGTCGCACTGGACGTCTTTCGCGGGCTGACGATGGCGGCGATGGTCGTCGTGAACAATCCTGGTGACTGGGGCCACGTGTACCCGCCGCTGCTGCACGCACCTTGGCACGGCTGGACGCCTACCGATCTCGTCTTTCCCTTCTTCTTGTTCATGGTTGGGGTCTCCATCACGTTGTCGCGGAAGACAGCCAGCTGGACCGGCATCTTACGGCGGACACTCCTGTTGATTGGAATCGGCCTGTTCCTGAACGCCTATCCTCGCTTCGACCTCGCGCACCTGCGGTGGCCAGGCGTGTTGCAGCGTATCGGGCTCTGCTACGGTGCGGCGGCGGCTCTACTGAAGCTTCAAGGCTTCGAGCGGCCAGAACGCAACAGAGGAGCGATAGCCCGGAACATGGCGCTGGCCGTGGTCGGGCTCCTCCTTGGATATTGGGCGGTAATGGTGATGGTGCCGGGCTCCTTCGGGACGACCGGTGATCTGTCGCTCGAGGGTAATGTTGCTGCGCGCATCGATCGAGCGCTCCTGGCTGGACACATCTATCGCCCTGCCTACGATCCCGAGGGCTTGGTGAGCACGCTTCCTGCGATCGGCACGACGCTGCTGGGCGTGCTCGGTGGGTTCTGGCTGCGCGCCCCTCGGTCGGTGGCAGGTCGGAGCGGCGGGTTCCTGGTGGCGGGCGCTGGGCTCTTGGTGATGGGCTCGCTCTGGGATCTCTGGCTCCCGATCAACAAGCCGTTGTGGACCGGCTCGTACGTGCTGCTCACGGCTGGTCTCGCGGCGATGTTCCTTGGGGCGTGTCTCTGGCTGATCGACGTAAGGGGTTGGCGCATCTGGACGAGGCCGTTCGTGATTCTCGGTCGGAACGCGCTGGTGCTGTACGTGCTGTCGGGGCTATTGGCGGACACCTTGTCGATCATCCACATCGGGGGTGGAGAAGCCGCCCCGTCGCTGGGCACGTTGATCTATCAGCGCGCGTTCGTACCGCTGGCCTCGCCCTACAACTCCTCGCTGCTGTTTGCCCTTGCGAACCTCGCCGTCCTCTTCGTCATCCTCTGGTGGCTGCATCGGCGGCGGTTGTGGCTGAGGGTGTGATCCACGATGATGCCCCAGCTCGTGCGGGGCCAGCGTCGATCGTTGAACGATGGCCGCGGGGCGGAACGTGTCAGCGCCGTCGGCGTACGGTTCTGGCTCGCTCGTCGTTTCTTGTAGAGACGGAAGGAGGAGCGATGGCTCTCTATGCCTTCGATGGAACCTGGAACTCCGACAAGCCGGGTGCCGAGCGAGACACGAACGTCCGAAAGTTCTGCGAGGCGTACCAGGGCGCGAAGTTCTACCTCGCTGGCGTCGGCACCCGCTTCGGGAACGTGGGCAAGATCGCCGGAGGAATCACTGGCGCCGGAGGACGCAGCCGCGTCAAGAAGATGCTGGAGCATGTTCGCTCCCACGCCCGCTCGGGCGATACACAGTTGGACGTCATTGGTTTCAGCCGCGGCGCGGCGCTCGCCCTCCACTTCGCCAACGCGGTCGAGCAGGAAGGCGAGCAGCTCACGGGCACTGCTGCGCCTCGGATCCGCTTCCTGGGCCTGTGGGACACGGTGCCGTCGTTCGGCTTGCCTAGCGTTCGGCTCAACATCGGGTGGGACCTCGATCTCCCAGACAATGTCGTCAAATGCTTTCACGCGTTGGCGCTGGACGAGCGTCGCCACACCTTCAGGCTGCATCGCCTCGAGGCGAAGGTTGCGGACGCGATGCAGGAAGGCCGGCTCTTCGAGGTCTGGTTCCGCGGTGTGCACTCGGATGTAGGTGGTGGCAACAAGAATCCGGGCTTGTCGACCATCGCGCTCAACTGGATGTTCGCGAAGGCAGTGGCATGCGGCCTACCGATCGAGGGAGATGCCGTCGCCAAGAACGCGGCGCGGCTGCGTCCAGAGCGGCCGATCTCGGTGCACGAATACGACCTCGTCAAGGGAAGGTTTCGTACCGTGCGCTGGAATGATCAGGTGCATTATTCCGTGGCCTTTCGCAACGATACGCGGCAGCGCCAGTACAACAACGCGCCGGAGAACGTGGTGCTCGTGAATGACGAGGGCGTCGAGGTGGGCAGGTTCTTGCGGGCCGCGGCCTAACGGTCGCGCCCCACGACGTTCACTTGCGAGCCCCGAAACTTGACTCGAATGCGTCAAGTGCCGGTTCTCAAGGGTTCTTGCGGGCCGCGGCCTAACGTTCGCGTCGCTTGTAGCTGATCGACAACCCAGCCGAGCTCGACCGGTCGATCGTGGTGTCGAGGTTCGGCACCTGATTCAGGTAGTCGAGAAACTCCGCAATGCCGCGCTGCCGCTGGCTCACATTGTGCGCGGTGAAGCAGCCACCGACGGCGAGCTTCGGCAGGACAGCGACGAGATACTTCGTGTACCACTCCTTGTCGGCGTCGGAGAAGACAAAGTCAAAGGGGCCCTCGAGCTCGGGGACGATCTCGTGCGCGTCACCCAGCCTGGCATCGATGTAGTCCGACAATCCCGCTTCTTTGAAATTGGCGAGCGCGGTCCGATGCCGCTGTTCGTCGATCTCGATGGTCACCAGCTTGCCACCCGTCTTGCTCAGCGCCCAGGCGATCCAGATCCCAGAGTGGCCGGTCGACGTGCCAATTTCCAGCGCTCGCTTGTATCGATGCTCGAGAATCAGATCGTGCAGCCTGCGGCCGTCCGCTTCCGGCACGTTCAGGTCCTGCCAGCTGTTGGCGTGGCCATCGAGGAACGCCTGGACCCGCTCATCGAGGTCGGAAACAGCTCGCTGCGGCCGCGCTGCCGCGGCGAGCGCCGTGAAAGAGACGAAGAGCGCGATTGACGCTCCGGCCAGGACAGCAGGCGTGCAAGTCATGGGCATCTCCGAGCCACCGAGCCGAACTTACTGGTCCGGTGCACAAATACGGCCGCATTCGGCCGCCGATGCATCCCGGCCCGCGGCGTTGCTCGTCGGTCACATACTCCCGGTATTCTTCCTCCTCGCGCCTTGCGGGCCGGGCGCCTCGGCGCCCTCGGTGCGTGGCCGTATTTATGCACCGGACCACTTACCCCCGACCGAGCGCGGTCGAGGGCGTGGATCCGCCGCCGCGGCCCCGGCTCGAAGGCGGGCCGGCTCGAAGGCGGGCCGGCTGGAAGGCGCAGTTGAACGAGGCAGGGGCTATTATGCCCCACAGGTTCCGTCCGCAATCGCGGATGCGCCGCGCGACGGCGCGCCCAAAAACTAGGCAGCGTGCTATACTGTCCGATGCGCTTTCCTGGGTCCTGTCGCACAACCGGCCGCCCGGCCGGCTGACCGTTGCAGCCACTCATCAAAGCCAACGACCAGCGCATGTGGCGCGGCGTATCGTCATCGTTCTAGACAGGAGCATTTTCGCATGGGATCCACTAAGGGTACGATCAAGCGTCTCGTCAGCGACAAGGGATTCGGCTTTGTCGCGGCCGAGGATGGCACCGAATACTTTTTCCACCAATCAGCGTGCAACGGCGTGTCGTTCAATTCCTTGCACGAGGGACAATCTGTGACGTTCGAGAAGGGACAGGGTCCCAAGGGACCGCGCGCCGAAAGCGTTACCCCGACCTAAGTCGCCTTCCTCTACCAAATTCATCACAAATACGCTTAGCGATGTTTCAACCGTAGGGTTTCCCAGCTCCCGTCCGCCGTCCAGCCGCCATCGACGACCAACGCGTGCCCGTTGATGAAGCCACTTTGGGCGGGATCGGCGAGGAACGCGATCGCGAGTGCGATGTCGTCTGGCGCGGCGAAGCGCGCCATCGGCACGCGGCCGATGATGTCTGCGTCAGTGTAGCTACCACCGGCTTGGTCGGCCCGGTCCATCTCTGTCTTCACCCACCCCGGACAGACGGCGTTGCAGCGTACGCCGTGCCCACCCCATTCCGCGGCGAGCGTGCGCGTCAAGCCCACTAGACCGTGCTTGGAAGCGTTGTACGCTGTGCGATCGGCGATGCCGACCAGTCCAGCCACCGACGCCACGTTGATGATGCTCCCAGACTTCTGCTCGAGCATCAGGGCCCCGAACGCCTTCGCAAGCAGGAACGGCGCGACGAGGTTGACCTCGATGACGCGACGGAAGTCATCTGCTCCCGTGGCCTCCGCTGGTGCCATGAAGCTGATGCCAGCGTTGTTCACCAGGACGTCCACCCGATGCCAGCGCTTCTGCACGGCTTCGACGCATCGCGGGACGAAGGCCTCGTCGGCAACGTTTCCCACGAGCTCGAGCGCCGCCGCGCCGCGGGCACGGACGGCTGCCAGCGTTTCCGCGGGTGTCCGCAGGTCGTTCAGCGCTAGAGAATAGCCCTGCTCCGCCAGCACTTCGCTCGTGCGACGCCCGATGCCCTGGGCAGCGCCCGTGATCACAGCAACTCGCATGTCTCCTCAGCAGTCTGCCTTGTCGTCCGGTCAATTCTAACGACTTGACTGGCCAGCGGATCTTGTGACAATCTGCTCAACTGAGGCCCACTTGGATGTCTAGCACACAGAGAGAACGCGTCGAGCTTCTTCAAGGAACGCTCGATTTGATCGTCTTGCGCGCCCTTGCCACCATGGGGCCGCTGCACGCCTACGCATTGGCCGCGCGCCTCGAGCAGGTCGCCGAGCATCCGTTGATGTTGAACCAGGGCACGCTGTATCCCGCTTTGGTGCGGCTCGAGCAGAAGGGCTGGATCAAGGGCAAGTGGCAGAAGACCGAGAACAACCGCGAGGCGAAATACTACGCCATCACGAAGGCCGGACTTCGTGCGCTCGGCGAGCACACGGAACGCTGGCGACGCCTGGCGGGTCTCGTCGACAAGCTGCTTCTCGGCGAGTCGTAGCCATGTCGCGTCTGCGGCGTTTCTTCAGCAGGTTGTCGAACCTGTTCCGTCCCGCGCGGGCCGAGCGGGAGCTCGCTCGTGAGGTCACCTCGCATACGGCGCTACTGGAAGAGGAATTTCAACGTCGCGGCATGACGTCGGAGCAGGCGCGCCTTGCCGCGCGGCGTGCATTGGGCGGGATTGAGCAAGCCAAGGAGCTCCATCGAGACGAGCGGTCGTTCGTGTGGTTGGACGAGGCGCGACGGGATGTGCAGTACGCGCTCCGGAGTCTGGGTAGAACGCCGGGCTTCACGGCGGTTGCGATTCTGACGCTCGCGCTCGGCATCGGTGCCAACACGGCCATCTTCAGTGTTTAAATGTTGGGCGCGTCGTAGCGACTCGCGGCCCAGAAGGTACGATGGGTGAATCCGGCAACCTGACGCCTGTGGTATCGTTGCTCCAAAAGTGGTTCTCAAGAAGCTCAAGCGCTGCCGGCCACGAACGGCAAAGCGACGAAAGCCCCAAGCCTTTACGCTCGGTCGCGATAGCTTTGACAAGATCAGCGCTGTAGAAGGCATCCGCCTTTCCCCCGAAATACAAGAGGATTTTCGAGAGTTCGACCAACGAGGTCTTTCTGCTCACGAACGCCGTCGAGCAATCGTGAGGAAGTACGGTAGGAAACTAGCCTGAATGGAGCGATGTACGAGGCCATCGAAGACCCGTACTGCTACGCCGGCACGATCGTCCTCAAGAACATTCCAGGTCTCCGAGGTCCTGCCACCCTCGAGCAGTTCGATCCAAAAGCATTCCTGGCGGCTATGGTTGCCAGCTTCCAAGGTGACGAGCAGCCGTTGGTCGATCAGATTCGCGGTCTCATAACATAGCCAGGACGGCAGCAAATCTCCTGGCGAGAAGGTCTCTGCGCCAGGCTCGTCACAGGCATGGTGTTTGTCTTGCAGACGGGCGATGGTACACTCGGCCCAGAGGCAAAACCATGAGAGTGACACAGGTGCTGTCCGGGGGCGCCTTACTGGCGGGCTCCGTCCTGGTGGGAGCGCTGACCGGGATGGGTGCGTACCAATCGGCCGGTGAGGGGATGTCCGTAGATGGAAGCGATCTCGGCGGGGTCGTGACGAGCGAGAAGGGGCCAGAAGCCGGCGTCTGGGTAATCGCGGAGACCACCGACCTCCCCACCAAGTTCGTGAAAATCGTGGTCACCGACGACCAGGGGCGCTACCTCATCCCCGATCTGCCGAAGGCGAGCTACAGCGTGTGGGTGCGCGGCTACGGGCTGGTAGATTCTCCGAAGGTCCGCACAACACCGGGGAACGACCTGAACCTACAGGCAGTCGTGGCGCCAGACAAACAGGCCGCCGCACAGTACTATCCGGCCGGCTATTGGTTGTCGCTGATGCAGGTGCCGGGCGAGGAGGAGTTCCAGGGCGAGTCAGCGACGAATGGCGGTATTTCGCCGGACGTCGAGAGCCAGGCCGAGTGGCTGAGAATGTTGAAGTCTGGCAACTGCACCGCCTGCCATCAATTGGGCAACAAAGCGACACGAGAAATTCCCTCCGAGCTTGGCGTGTTCGCGTCCTCGGCGGCGGCTTGGGAACGACGGCTGCAATCTGGACAGGCTGGCGGCAGCATGGTCAGCGGGCTCCACCGGTTCGGTGGCAAACGAGCGTTGACGATGTTCGCCGACTGGACCGATCGGATTGCCGCAGGCGAGCTGCCGCCGGCGCCGCCACGGCCCGAGGGCCTGGAGCGCAACGTCGTCATCACCCAATGGGACTGGGCGGACCCGAAAGCATACCTACACGACGAGGTGTCAACCGATCGGCGGGATCCAACGGTCAACGCGAACGGGCCGATCTACGGAGCGCTCGAGGTGAGCGCCGACTACCTGCCCGTCCTGGACCCGGTGCGCCATGAGGCGGGTCGGGTACCGCTGACGGTTCGCGATCCGCGCACCGAGCCGGCGGCCCCGCCGGCCGTGGCGCAGCCTTCACCGTACTGGGGCGAGGAAGCAATCTGGACCAGCAAGAACAACGTCCACAACCCGATGCTCGACGAGCAAGGGCGGGTGTGGATCACATCGACCGTTCGTCCCCCTGACAACCCGGACGTCTGTCAGGAGGGATCGAGCCATCCGTCTGCGAAGCTGTTCCCGATCGAACGAGCCAGCCGCCATCTTGCTGTGTACGATCCGAAGACGAAGAAGCTCACGCACATCAGTACATGCTTCGGCACGCACCATTTGATGTTCGCCGAAGATGCCAACAACACACTGTGGACCAGTGGAGGCGGCCAAGTGGTCGGCTGGCTGAACACGAAGATGTTCGACGAGACCGAAGACGAGATGAAGTCTCAAGGTTGGACGGCTCTGATCATCGATACCAACGGCAACGGCAAGCGAGACGAGTACGTGGAGCCAGATCAGCCGCTGGATCCCTCGAAGGATACGCGGTTCGACGGCGCCTTCTACGCGGTCTCTCCTGCCCCGGACGGCTCTGTTTGGGGATCGGTGCTCGGCTTCCCAGGGGAAGTCATCCGTCTGAACCCTGGCACGAACCCGCCAGAAACAGCCCTGGCGGAAGTGTACGAGCTGCCGTGGAACAATCCGAAGGCGGAGGTACAAGGTTTCTCGCCGCGCGGCATGGACATCGATCGCAACGGCGTCGTCTGGGCCCCTCTCGCAAGCGGGCACCTCGCCAGCTTCGACCGTCGCAAGTGCAAGGGATCGCTCAACGGCCCGAAGGCGACCGGCCAACACTGTCCCGAGGGCTGGACCCTCTATCCCGAGCCATTGCCGCAGCTCGGGGGCGTGAAACAGTCAGGCAGCGCCGAGGCGAGCTACTACACGTGGGTCGATCAATTCGACACGTTCGGGCTCGGTAAGAACACTCCCATCAACACCGGCAACGCATCCGAAGGCCTGCTGGCACTGAAGGACGGCAAATGGGTCGTCCTTCGAGTCCCGTATCCTCTCGGCTTCTACACGAAATGGATGGATGGCCGGATCGACGATCCGAGCGCCGGCTGGAAAGGCAAAGGCCTTTGGGCGACCGTCAGCACACGAGCACCGTTCCACATGGAGGGCGGTAAGGGAACGACGAGCAAGGTGCTGAAGTTCCAGCTGCGTCCCGATCCGCTTGCGAATTGACCACGGCCAACTGGGTGAATCATCACTCAGGCGATCTCGCGTCGTGTAGCCCCCGGTAGGCTACCGCCCAGCCGTATGCGCCTGCCGCCGCCACACCGATGACGTTGCGAAAGCTCCATCGCCGAGCAACGCTTGCGTCACGAGGCTGGCGATCAGGAACGCCACATACTCCCAGCCGCCGTTTGGAGCCGTGAACGCCCAGCCGTTCGGCCAGTGCACGAGGAACGCGCCTGCGAGGACCGGCACGAGCGCGACGGCGACGGCTCGCGTGTAGAGGCCCGCAATGAGCAGCAGGCCGCCAACGAGCTCGATGGCAAAGACCGGGTAAGCAGTCCAGCCCGGAAAGCCGTGTTGTGCGAAGAACGCCGCCGTGCCGGGCAGCGTGAAGACGAAGAGCTTCAAGAGCGCATGCGCAACCGATACCGTGCCCAGCGCGACGCGCAGCACGAGTGCCGCGTACGGCGCCGTGCGATGATCGATGCCGTTGTGATCCCATCCGCGATTCATGATGCCTCCCTCGGCGACTCGATTATTAGACGTTGACAAGGTAGTCCTCGTAACAGATATTTGCGGACACCTCGCCGAGGCGCCCTGACGGCGCGTTCACGCCTTCGCGCTCCGCGCTACGGCGGACGAGTCGGCGAACCCGCCCTACCCCGTAGCCTGGCGTGCCAGATCCAAGAGCTCGACCAGCGTCCTCAGCTGTCGCTGGCTCATGTGCTCGAGTTGACGGCGTTGCACCTTGGCGACCGGGGCGTCCAGCGTTCGCAGCAGCTTGAGCCCGTCCGGCGTGACGCGGGTCAGGACGACGCGCCGGTCCTTTGCGTCGCGCAGGCGAGCCACCAGGCCGCGCCGCTCGAGCCGGTCGAGCAGGCGCGTCATATCAGGATCACGGGTCACCATCCGCTCTGAGATCTCCCGGCACGAGAGCCCTTTGGGCCCCGCGCCACGCAGGATGCGCAGCACGTTGTATTGAGGGAACGTGAGGTCGGCCACTTTCAACACTTCGATCTCACCCCACAGCAGATGATCCGCTGTCCGCAACGCGCTCAAGAAGACGGCATCCTCGACACTGACGAAGGGCTTGGTCTGCTTCAGCTCGGCCTGCAGCCGCGTACTCATGTTCGAAGGATAGTCCTCATAACGACTATTGTCAACACCTAGTGCGGCCGCCTCGGCGAGGCGGCCCTACCACCGTCGATGGTAGGGCCGCCTCGCCGAGCGCGCCGTGCTACAGCCCACTAGGCCCGACTAAAGGTCCGGCCTAAGAGATGCGCTTACGTGCGAGGGCCCCAAACGCAAGCAGGCCGGCTCCCATCAGTACCATCGTTCCAGGCTCGGGAACAGGCACCGAAGCCGCCGTGCGAAAGCGCACATCGTCCATACCCCAGACGTCGCGGAAGAGATCTGTGGGCCCTGTGTGGAAGCTGACGCTCGAGATCGCGGCATCGAAATCGGTGAGGCCAAAGAACGATGGACCGCCCAGCACTGGCTTCGGGACACTCAGGACTCGGTTGGTGCCATCGAAGAAGGTCACTGTAATGGGGCCCGGAAGAAGCGCATCTGTGTCGGTGAGGTAGGCGCCGAATGCGTCGATGGGGGAGGCGAACGAGTAGGTGACGGTGCCCCCGAGAAACGAGGCGAAGGGTGGCACCACGCGCAGATGATTTTGGCCGCCGGCAGTCGTGTTGTAGCCGAACGCATCTGGGACGTGCTCGTCGACGTTGGCGATGCCGGCGCCGACATTGGCATCCGTGTTGGTCAGTGTGACCGTCACACCGGGGAACACCTCCAACGTGCCGAAGTTCCCCACCGGCAGCTCTTCGAAAGTGATGAAACTCGAGCCGTCGAGGAGCGCATCGAACGAGGCCGCGGCTGCATCCGCGTTGGGCCGGGGATCAGAGGGGCCGGCAACCGCGTCCGCACCATAGAAGGTGATGGGCGCACCTGTTGCGGCGGTGGGCACCATCATCCCGAGCGCTAAGCCCACCGTAACCGATAGACCACGAACGCTCGCTCGCATATACACCTCTCTTGTAGCCGTACTCGAAAGACTCTATCGCCAAAGCACGAATCAGGCCATCTGCCCGCTGGACCTCCAAAGGTCGCGCCTACGCGCTCGATTGTCGCGCGACACCCACGCCATTCCGCCCGACCTATAAAACGTCGGGTGTGGCACGAGACGACGGCAGCAATAAGCCTACGTCATTCGCTCTTCCCGAAGTCGACTCCGACAGGAATGTCCCGCCTGCGACACCAGAACCGTGGATGGTCAATGATACACAACTTGTTGACATAGATACAGTTACATATCAGAAACGTCCTTCGGCTCGGCGCTGGATCTGTTCTTGCTGTTAAAGAGTGCAGCGATGTGGAACGGTCTGACGGAACCAGCAACGAGTAAGCCGCTTCCGGGATGGGGGCGCGTTTCTAATACAACCGGTGGGCAGGAGGAGACGTGTCGTCCGGGAGCGGCCTACTCGTTGCTGGAAATTCCGTCGGCCGGTAGTTATGCCTGAGGTTGCTCAAGGTCACCCTCTAGGGTCTCATCCATCGGGCAAGGCACCGAAGAAGAACCACTTCACGCAGCATTTCTGGAATTTGGTCCCGGCAGCGCTCTTGCTTCCCTACGTCGGGCACGCCAATGTCCGACACTCCTCATCCGCGCGGAATCGGCCTGTATCGACGTTTCGCCACGCCGACTAGCACCCGAGCTGCGCCAAGCATTCAGGCCAACGTGGTCTGGCCGCCTCCAGACGACGAGGTCGCTCGAGTTCTTGGCGAAGGCCAGCCGGGCGATCCGTCGCTCGCTGGCTTGCCGGGCAAGCGACCTCAGCCGACTGCGCCCCAGCCAGGCCCAGCCGCGAATCCAGTCACCGCTGGTGGCAGCCATTCCGAAGAGCCGTTCGACTCCGAAGAGGAGACCGCCCGACCGTCTGCTGCGGACGTCTCGGTTCACGAGCCTGCGGAACCAAGTGCCTCTGCACTCGCCCTAGATGCTCCTTCACGCTCCAATGCAGGTGGCGCCGCGATAGTCACGCAGGCCGAGCGACATTTCTCGCTGAGCGCCATCGCGAAACCGACTATTTCGCTGCCTGTGGCATTCAGTGCGTCCGTCAAGCGCCGCGGACGGCGGGTCGGAATCTTGGGCGTTGCCGCCGCCGCCGTGCTCCTGCTCTTCACGTTGCCGGGCACTTCCGATGTCGCCACCCTTGTCGTGCAATCCGAACCGGCCGGCGCCATGGTCATGGTGAACGGCGTTGGTCGAGGGGAGACGCCCTACGAGGTGCAGGTGGCTCCGGGAGAGTACGTCATCGAGCTTCGGCGTGGCGAGCGCACCTGGCGGAGACCAGTGGCCCTGCGCGCGGGCGTTCACGTAGTGAACTACTTTGCGCTGGGCGATCAGACTGCACCAACGACGGCATCGCGAGCGTCCCATACTCGCCCATCGGCCGATTCCTTGGAACCTGTGCGCGTGGCGAAAGCCAACGACGCCGCGACGAGCCCGACACGCCCGACGACAGTGCGCGCAGTCGCCCGAGAGGACCGGCCGGCCCCTCGTGTGGCTCAGGACAGGCGGAGAGGCT
>WHTT01000089.1 GCA_009377605.1 Luteitalea sp. | reverse complement strand
GAGGGGACATTTCTATTTCGCTAAGAACGGGGACATTTCTATTTCGCCTTGACAGTGCGGATCGTAGCAGGTGACAACGGCTGCGCATCGGCTTAGCATGTCGCAGCGCAAGTAGGCGTATCGCGCACCAGCGTCGAGATGAACGAGGAGGTGGCCCGTCAGGCTCGCGTGCCAGGGACACCGTGGGTCGAAGCGTCGGGAGGAACACAGTAAATGAGTAGCGTACGTGTCACGATGAAGGCTCGATTCGGGATCGGTGTGGTGTTGCTGCTGGGCATGGCGGCGCCCGTCTCGGTGTGGCAAGCAGCACCGGCGGTCGAGGCGCCGGCCGATCCCCTGATTGCCGGCTTCGAGCAGTCGACCGTTGCGTCGGTCGCCGATGCCGTCGATCAAATCGTCGGCCGCCGGGGGTACCTCTCACACGACATGCGGCCCTACGTTGCGGGGACGTTCGTCGGTCGTGCGGCGACGGCGCTCGTCAAGCCGGCGCCACCGGAGAAAGCGACACCAGCCCTCGCGGTGAAGCACTCGGTTGAGATGATCGACGCTGCGAATCCAGGGGACGTCGGTGTGATCGTGATGGAGGGATCGCTCGACGTGGCGGCCATTGGCGGGCTCATGGGCACGGCGGCGAAGGCCCGCGGCATGGCCGGCATGGTCCTCGACGGCGCGGTGCGGGACGTGGCCGAGCTGCGCACGCTCGACCTGCCGGTCTTCGCCCGCTCGGTGTCACCCGGCACAGCCGTGGGTCGCTACGCCAGCGTGTCGAAGCAGGTGGCGGTCGAATGTGCCGGTGTGACAATCGCCCCAGGCGATATCGTCGTCGCGGGAGAGGACGGCGTGGTGATCGTCCCGAAGGACCGTGCGGCCGAGGTGCTCGAGCGGGCGCGCGAGATCGACGAGCGAGAGACGAAGATGGTCCCCTTCATCAAGAAGTACCGATCGCTCCAGAAAGCCGTCGAGGTCTTCAATCGGATTTGACGTTCAGGCCGTTATGCGTGACGTCAAGCATAACTCAGGGCGCCATGGTTGCAGCCCGCACGCCCGCTCCGCTACACTCGAAGTCGTGCGTCGTCTTCTGGCCGCGCTTCTGGGTGTCTGTCTGCTCTCCGTAACGGCGCAGGGCGCGACGCTACATGTTCACCTCTACGGCGACCACGATCACCCGGAGCACCACCACGGGCTCGCTGCGCATCACCATGGAACGGGATCGCACCCACATGACTCGGGCGTCCGGCTCGAGCAGTGCGATCCAGGGCAGCATGTTGTTTCGCTGACCCTCGCTCTCGACCCGACACTCAAGGTGCCGGCGCCTGCCGCCGAGCCAGTCACAGCCGTCCTGCCGATGAGGGGCCTGTACTCGTGCGGTGCGGTGCCACTCATCGACCTGCGAGAGCATGGCCCGCCGCCTGTTGCCGGCATCTCACCTCGCGCCCCGCCCGCTTTGATTCCCGCCTGTTGATGATGTGACCGGCATCATGCCGGTCGACGTCTGTCCACCAGTTCTAGGTAGGGCCGCCTCGCCGAGGCGGCCGTGACGAGTACCCGAGGAGTGTCATGCCGACCAAAGACCGGGTGTGCACCTGGCTGGCGTTCGGCCTTTTCGTCTCGGCGCCGGCGTATGCTCAGGTTCGCACCGAACAGGAGATCGTCGAGCTGATCGTGACTCAAGGTTCGCATGCCAGGGCGATTCGCGCGGAAGCAGAGGTCACCCAGCGTGAGCAACGTGCTCGTACCGTCCTTCCGAATCCCACGGTGACGTACGCGCGCGAGGGCGCCGGCTTCACCGACTTCCTCCAGGTCGAGCAGTCGCTGCCGCTCTTCGGGGCGCGGGCCGCTCTGGCACGCGCCGGTGTGGCCGCCAGCGCCGCTGCTGACGCCGAGCGGGACGCGCGTCTCTGGGCACTACGCTCGCAGGCAAGCACCCTGGTTGCGCAGCTCTTGGCCGAACAGGAGCGGCTCGAGGCCGCTAAGTCTGTCGTGCGCGAGGTCGAGCGGCTGATCGAGGTGCTTCACGTTCGTGAGCGAGAAGGCGAGGGGTCTCGCTTCGATCGGCTGCGCGCCGAGCAGGAGCTGGCAGATCTGCGACGAGGCGTGGTCGATGCGATGGTGGCCCTGGGCGAGGCTCGCGCTGCCCTTGCCGCACTGCTGCCGGACGGCACCGCCCTCGCTGCGGTCCGTGGTGACCTGTACCAGGAACGTATCGTGCTGCCGATCCAGACCTTGGTGACGCATGCAGCGCGGGCGCGCGCCGAGCTGCGGGCCCTTCGGCTGGATAGTGAGCGGTTCGATCGTGAGGCGGCGGCCGCCCGGCGCGCGCGACTCCCGAACCCGACGCTGGTCGGTGGCTTGAAGCGCGCCGACACCGAGAGCGGCCGCGACCGGGGCAGCGTATTCGCGATTAGCATCCCGGTCCCGCTGTTCGACAGCGGGAGCCGCGACGCTCAGCGGTGGCAGGCAGAGCGGACGCGTGTCGAGGCCGAGCGTGCATCGCTTGTCCAGCAGATCCAGGCCGAGGTAGCCCGCACCGCCGAGGCGCTCCGGCTGCGACAGCGCGCGCTGGTCGAAGAGCAGCCGCATCCGCAGCGTGGTCGGCCTGAGAGCGCTCCAGCCGCGTCGGAGCTCATCCACATCGCAGAGGTTGCCTATCGAGAGGGTGAGGTTGGCATCCTCGAGTTGCTCGATGCCCAACGGACTGTGTGGCGCGCGCGGTCTCGTGCGATCGACATGCGTCTCGACGCTCGTCGCGCCCAGATCGCGCTCGAGCGAGCCATTGGAGAGACCCTATGGCCATAAAGCCGTCACCACAGACCTCCTCGGCTCCGACTCCGCTCTTCGAGCGTTGCCGCGGCGCGGTCCGTTCCGTGATCGCCCTGACCGGGTTGCTGCTCGTTGCGTGCGGGCCGTCGTCTTCTTCCTCACCGGCAGCCGAGGACGTCACAGCAGCGATTAGCGTGACGCGTTGGACCGACAAGACCGAGCTATTTGCGGAATACCCACCGCTGGTGGCCGACCAGACGTCTCGCTTTGCGATTCACCTCACGAGGCTCGATTCGTTCGCGCCTGTGGAGCAGGGCGCTGTCGAAGTGCAGTTGCGTGCTCGCGGGAGCCAGCCCGAGGCGTTCCGTGTCAACAGTCCCTCACGACCTGGCATCTTCGGAGTCGACGTGCGCCCGGCGCGTCCAGGACGACACGCGCTCGTGATCCTGCTACGCACGGCTGGCCTCGCCGACGAGCATCACATCGGCTTCGTCAGCGTGCATGCCAACGCCGGCGCGGCGTCCTCACCGGATCGTGAGGTAGAGCAAGACGACGCCATCAGCTTCCTCAAGGAACAACAGTGGACCCTCGACTTTGCGACCGAGGTTGTTCGCGAGGAACCAGTGCGAGCGTCCGTGCGTGTTCCCGCGGAGATTGTTGCGCGCCCGGCAGGTACGGCTGATGTCGCTGCGCCCGCGGACGGCCGCTTGGCCGACGTCGCGGTTGTGGAGGTGGGCGCGACCGTAACGAAAGGGGACGAGCTCGCGCGTCTCCTGCCGGCGCCGGCGGCGCCTGACCAGCTTCCCCAGCTCGATCGCGCGCGCGCGATCGCGGCCGCCTCGGTCGAGCTCGCGCGGCGCGACCGCGCGCGTGCCGAGCGGCTCGTGGAGGTTGGCGCGGCGCCCCACAAACGGCTCGAAGAGGCTCGCACCGCAGAAGAGCATGCGACAGCGCAGATGCGTGCGGCCGAGGCGAGCCTCGAGCACTACGGCGTCTCGCGCACAGGGAAGGATGCGTCCGCTGACGCTGGCCTCTTCGTGCTGCGCTCGCCGATTGCTGGAGTGATCGCGGCACGTCGTGCCGCGACGGGCGCGAACGTCGCAGCCGGCTCGGTGCTGTTCCAGGTCGTAGACGCCTCGCTCGTGCACGTGTTGGGACGCATTCCGGAGGCCAACGCCGCGCAGGCTCGGCGAGTCCGCTCTGCCGAGATCGAGGTTCCGGGACTCCAGCAGGTTCTCACCGCCGATCGCCTCGTCAGCGTGGGGAAAGTGCTCGATCCGCAGTCACGCACGCTGCCGATCATGTTCGTGCTCGACAATCGCCAGTTGCAGATTCCGGTTGGCCAGGCCGTGTTCCTGCGTCTCCTGATGGAGGAGACCGCGCCGAAGGCGGTGGTTCCTACGACGGCCATTGTCGACGATGGCGGGCGGCCGGTCGTGTTCGTGCAGTGTGAAGGAGAGTCGTTCGAGCGGCGGCCTGTGACACTCGGCCTGCGCGCCGGCAATCTTGTGCAGGTCATCGAAGGTGTCGTGCCAGGCGAGCGCGTTGTTACCAAGGGTGCATATCTCGTGCGGCTGGCATCGCTCTCGACAGAAACACCAGCACACGGTCATGTCCACTAAAGCTCACCACTGTGATTGATGCACTGATTCTCTGGTCGTTGCGCCACCGGGGCCTCGTCGTGGCACTGGCGGCGGCCTTGCTCCTGTGGGGCGGATGGACGACGTCCCGCATGCCGCTCGATGTGTTGCCGGATCTGACGGCTCCGACCGTCACGGTAATTGCCGAAGCGCCCGGCATGGATCCCCTCGAGATCGAGGCGCTCATCACGTTCCCGATCGAATCCTCACTCAACGGTGCCACTGGAGTAAGGCGCGTCAGGTCGGCCACGGCCGTCGGCGTGGCCGTTGTCTGGGTCGAGTTCGAGTGGGGCGAGGAGGTCATGCGCGCCCGGCAGACGGTGACCGAGAAGCTGGCGCTCGTATCGGCCTCGTTGCCCTCCGGCGTCGAGCCACCACTTCTCGCACCGATCTCCTCGATCATGGGCGAGGTCCTCTTCGTCGATCTGGAGTCGGATCGACACTCGCCGCTCGAGTTGCGGACCGTGGCCGAGACGGTCGTTCGCCGGCGCTTGCTGGCTGTGCCCGGTGTGTCGCAAGTGATTGCGACCGGCGGTGAGCAGAAGCAATACGAGGTGCTCATCCGGCCGGCGGCTCTCAGCGCGCACGACGTGACGATGACCGATGTCGAACAGGCGCTGGCGGCAGCCAATCGAAACGCCACGGCTGGCATTCAGGCGTCGGAGGGGCAGGAATATCTCGTTCGCGGGATCGGACGGCTCATCGACACCGCCGACATCGAGCAGGTTGTGGTCAAGGTAACCGATGCCGTACCCGTGCTGATTCGGGATCTGGGCGAGGTGCGGATAGGCGCGGCGATCAAGCGAGGCGAAGGCTCACACAACGGTCGCCCGTCGGTCATTCTTGGCATTCAAAAGCAGCCCCACATCAACACGCTCGAGCTGACCGAACGAATCGAGACAACGCTCGATGACGTCGAGCGCGCCCTCCCAACCGGGATGCGTATCGACCGAGGCCTGTTCCGGCAAGCAGACTTCATCGAGCGTGCGCTCGGCAACCTCTTTCGCGTTCTCCTCGAAGGCGCGGGCCTCGTCGTCCTCGTCGTGGTGATGTTCTTGATGAACGTGCGAGCCGCGGCGATCACGCTGCTGGCGTTGCCCCTGTCGCTCGTGGCGGCAGTGGTCACCATGGATCGCTTTGGCCTCACGCTCAACAGTATGAGCCTCGGCGGCCTGGCCATTGCGATTGGCGAGCTGGTGGACGATGCCATCATCGATGTGGAGAACGTGACGAGGCGGCTGCGCGAGCGGGTACATCAGGACGGGACACTCGCGCGACTCGATGTCATTGACATCGTCTACCGCGCCAGCAGCGAGATCCGCGGCTCGGTGGTGTTTGCAACTGTGATTGTCGCACTGGTGTTCCTGCCCTTGTTCCTCCTCGGCAGCGTCGAGGGGCGCCTCCTGAGGCCTCTCGGTTTTGCCTATGTGGTGGCGCTTGCCGCCTCGCTCGTGGTCGCCCTGACCATCACGCCCGCCTTGTGCTCCTGGTGGTTGCCGCGGTCGCGCCGGCTTGCCGCTGCCGAAGAGCCCCGACTGGCGCACTGGCTCAAGGCGCGCTATGAGCCATGGCTCCAGCGTATGTTGCCCCGGTGGCGGCTGATCACCACTGGCGCAGCCGTGATGCTCGCGACAGCCGTCCTTGCCATGGCAGCGGCCGGCCGCTCCTTTCTCCCCGAGTTCAACGAAGGCGCGCTGACGATCAGCGCGGTGACCATGCCAGGAACCAGCCTCGAGGATTCCAACGCGCTCGGCCGTTCCTTGGAACGGCTCTTGCTCAGCGTGCCTGAGGTGACGTCCACGGCACGGCGCACTGGTCGCGCCGAGCTCGACGAGCATGTGCAGGGTGTCGAATCGTCGGAGATCGACGTCCGCCTCGAGATGCGAGACCGGTCGAAGGCTCGAGTGCTGGAGGAGATCCGGGAAAAGAGCAGTCTCATCCCCGGGACGAACGTGACCATCGGTCAGCCGATCTCGCATCGGATCGACCACATGCTGTCGGGCACACGCGCGAACGTCGCGGTGAAGATCTTTGGCGACGACCTCAGGCTTCTGCGCGGTCTCGCACGTCAAGTGCAGGCAGGGATGGCGCAGGTGCCTGGCGTGGTCGATCTCGCGACCGAGGCGCAGGCAGACATTCCCACGCTGCGGGTTCGGGCGGAGCCTGATGCTGCGGCGCGTTACGGGTTGCGGAGTGGCGTCGTCGCAGAGGCGCTTCAAACCGCGCGCGTCGGCAGGCCAGTCGGTCAGGTGCTCGAGGGACAGGTGGCGTTTCCGTTGGTGACCCGTTACATGCCTCTCGACTCGGGTGACATCGACGCCATCGGCGAGACACAGCTCGACACGCCGAGCGGGGCGCGGGTTCCGCTCTCGGCCGTTGCGACGATTCGGCGAGATCGCGGGCCGAACTTCCTGATGCGCGAGAACGCGCAACGACGCCTGGTCGTGCAATGCAACATCGTGGGCCGAGACCTGCGAAGCGCAGTGAACGACATCCAAGGTCGCGTGGCGCAAGCGGTGACGCTGCCGCAAGGGTATCGCATCGAATACGGTGGGCAGTTCGAGAGCGAAGCGCAGGCATCGCAACAGCTCCTCTGGTTGTCCTTGGGCGTTGTCGTCGCGATCTTCTTCCTGCTGTCATCGGCCTTTGGATCGGCGCGCGATGGGCTGTTGATCATGCTCAACCTGCCGCTCGCCTTGATTGGTGGCGTGGCGGGCGTCTATCTCGCAGGCGGCGTTTTGTCGGTGGCCTCCCTGGTGGGTTTCATCACGCTGTTCGGCATTGCGACGCGGAACGGCATCATGCTCGTGTCCCACATTCGGCATCTTCTGGAGCAGGAGGCTGTGACCGACCTTCGCGCGGCCGTCGTCCGCGGCGCAACCGAGCGGTTGGTGCCGATTCTCATGACGGCGCTGGCGGCTGGTCTCGCGCTCGTGCCTATTGCGTTGTCCGCCGGCGAGCCAGGCAGCGAGATTCAAGCGCCAATGGCGATGGTGATCTTATGTGGGCTCGTCAGCTCGACCGCCCTCAACATGGTCGTGGTGCCGGTGTTGTACGAGCGGTTCGGCCGGCGCTAGGTAGCGACCTAAGAGAGAAGGGTACGGCGGGGCTTTAGAGCGTGAGAAATAATGGCCGTAGCGCAGGCCTTCAGGCCTGCCCATTGCGGCGTTGGCAGGCCTAAAGGCCTGCGCTACTGGGTGGCGTCGTCGTCGTAGTAGCCTCGCTTCGTGCGCGCCATGAGCCCACCTTGGCTCAGCTGAACCGAGATGTTGCGCCACTCGCCGTTGTTCTGCCGAGTTGCCGGCTGGTAGGCGAGCAAATACTGACTCGCGAGCTCTTCCTTGATGTCGCTATAGATGCCCTCGAGATCCTTGGGGTCTCGGGGAAAGAACACGCGACCGCCAGTTTGCTGCGAGAGGCGTCGCAGCACGTATGGCGCATCGCGCGGGTTCCAGGACATCGGCGCCAACTGCGGTCGACCCAACCCGATGCTGTAGATGATCGTGTCCGAGCGAGTGGCCAGATCGAGCACATCGTCGAGGCTGACCAGGCTCGACGTGTCTTCGCCATCCGAGAAGACCACCATCACGGGGCGGCGTTCGGCGATCGCGCGGTTCTTGGGCCGCATCTTGTTCAGCTCTTTCAGCATGACGTATATCGCGTCGTAGAGCGAGGTCGCGCCATCAGCTGTGGTGCTGCGAATTGCCGCTTCGAGCGCGATCCGGCTCGGCGATGGTCCATGGAGGATCCTGAGCCGGCTGTCGAAGCTAATTGCCGTGCCGAGATCGTTCGGCCCCAGCTCCTTTACGAAGCCAGCGGCAGCCTCCTGCGCAATCGGCAGCGCCTGCTGCATGCTCGCGCTCGTATCGAGGAGCAGCGCGAGCGCCAGCGGGACGCGCGGCTTGGTGAAGAAGCTCACAGCCTGCCGGCGGCCGTCTTCGAGGACGACGAAGTCCTCCTGCTCGAGATCGACGACGTAGCTCTCTCCGGGCTTCGTGACCGTGACGTTCAACACAACCAGATCGACGCCGCTGCGAAATGCGGGACGCTGACCGTCGAGCGGCGATCCCGCAAACGTCACCAACGCGATCGTGAGTCCGATCCAACCGCGCAGCATGGGGCTCCTCATGGTGTCGTTAAGTCCAGTTGGTCGCCTTCGCCACCGACCTGTCGGGCGCGCTCCGCGTACGTCGGCTCGCCCCACACCGTTGCCGCGCGGCGCAACAGCCCGCCGAGGGTGTCAGCGCCGAACGGGGCGTACGATAGTGCCACATCGTCCCATCAGATGGAAAGCAAGCGCGAGCGTTGGAACCCCCTGTAGCCCTGCTTGTCTCCGCTCGGTGGGGTGGAGTATGGCGATCCGGATGAGCCGACACCCGGCTGATGGCATTGACGGAGACATTACGTCTTTGCGAGGGCTCCGGTCAACTGGGTGTCCGAAGTGCGACAACCGTGTAATCCGGGGGTGAGCGTGGGGACTCTATTCGGCACGTAGCGACAACCGAATCGACACCGCGCGCGCGGCGGGCAGGGAAGTAAGAGGCCCCGAATGCGGCGACCATCGAGAGCATGGAGACGGCTCCGGACGTCAGCGGATCGGTCGGCGTCACGCCAACGACGATAGATGAGCGTGTAGGAGTGGTGGCACAAATGACGTGCCGAGTTCGGTCCAGACCAAGTCGAGGTCGTCTCGTGTTTCTGTGGACGTGCCACAGAACAACATGACATACTCTTGTGGCAGTGCCACAGGAGAAGCGATGACACGCAGACTCGACCTATTGCAAGGCACGCTCGACCTCATGGTCCTGCAAACGCTGGAGACAATGGGGCCGCTGCACGGCTACGGCGTCGCCCGCCGTATCGAGCAGGTGAGCCATGACGCCATTCTCTTGAACCAGGGCACCATCTACGCTGCGCTGGTCCGACTGCAGCAGCGCGGCCTCATTCGCGCCGCCTGGGGCAGCTCGGAGAACAACCGACGGGCGAAGTTCTATTCCATCACGAGAAGCGGGAAGAAGCGGTTGCGTGACGATGCGACCAATTTCGAGCGGCTGGCGGCAGTCATCGGCCGGCTGTTCGCCACCGCAGGGGGACGCGGGCGATGATGCAGCAGATGCGCCGGCTGGCCGCCAGCCTCGCGGCGACCTTCGGCAGGACGCGGCTCGACCGCGAGTTCGACGAGGAGTTGGCGGCGCATCTGGCGCTGCTCGTCGAAGAGAATCGCCGGCGCGGCATGGAGCCAGACGAAGCACGGCGCCGCGCGATGATCGCTTTGGGCGGTGTCGGTCCCACCCGCGAGCTGCACCGGGACACGCGTGGCCTTCCACTGTGGGACACACTGGCCCAGGACGTGCGGTATGCGTTCCGCACGCTCGGGCGGGAGCGTGGCTTCTTTGCGGCGGCGGTGCTGATCATCGGCCTGGGCATCGGCGCCACGACGGCCATCTTCAGCGTCCTCGACGCCGTCTTGTTGCGGCCGCTGCCATTTCGCGAGCCGGAGCGGCTGGCGCGCGTGGCGAACGCCGCCACGGGCGGGCTGTCCGCGGTCACCTCACGCAGCGCGAATCTCCGCGACTGGCGCCGGCGCAATGAGTCGTTCGAGGATCTGGCCGGCTACTTCGCCTTCTTCGACTACGGCAGCTACAACCTGGTTGGCCGCGGGGCGCCGGAGCGGCTGGTCGGCGTCGGCGTGACCGAGAACTTCCTGGACCTGCTGGGTGTTGCTCCCGAGCTGGGACGTAACTTCGTGCATGAGGAGTGCGTCTGGAACGGACCACCCGCGGCACTGCTCACGCATGGCCTGTGGGAGCGACGCTTCTCGTCCGACCGGGCGATCGTGGGGAAGGCAATCACGCTCAACGGCAAGGCGACGGTGGTGGTGGGTGTTCTGCCAAGATCGTTCGACTTTGCCTCGGTGTTCTCTCCCGGATCGCGGATCGATCTCCTCACACCGTTTCCGATCGCCGACGAGACCGACCGCTGGGGCAATACACTGGCGGTGATAGGGCGTCTCAAACCTGGCGTGACGACTGAGAGTGCGCAGGCGGAGCTGGATCTGATCAATCAACGGCTGCAGGAGGCGGATCCCGGCCGCTGGGGCCTGGGCGCCGTGGTCAGCCCGCTTCGTGAGCACATCGCGGGCCAGTTTCGCCCTGCGTTGATCGTGCTGGGCGGCGCCGTCGGACTCGTGCTCTTGATCGTCTGCGCCAACCTTTCCAATCTGCTGCTCGCGCGGGCTGCCTCCCGCCGCAAAGAAATCGCCGTACGGAGCGCGCTCGGCGCCCACCGGGGTCGGCTCGTCCGCCAAACGCTGACCGAGAGCCTCGTCTTGTCTGGATGCGGCGCGCTGCTCGGCGTGCTCGTCGCCCTCGCCGTCACGCGCGTCGTCTCGGCGACAACGGCTGTCAGCATTCCACTACTTCGCGCGGCTGAAGTAAATGTCACAGCGCTCGTCTTCACTGTGATCGTGGCGGTCGCGACGGGCCTCCTGTTTGGCAGCGTGCCCGCCTTGCAGATATCGGGCGGCGGCGAGCACGACGCGTTGAGAGACGCGAACCGCGGCTCGACCGGCGGCAAGCGGCGCACCTGGATTCGCGGCGCGCTGGTGGTCTCCGAGGTCGCGCTCGCCTGCATGCTGCTCGTGGGCGCTGGATTGCTGCTGCGGAGCTTTCTGACGCTCTTGGAGGTCGACCTGGGATTTCGACCGGAGCATGCCATCGCCTGGCGCGTCGACGCTGGTGACAGGTACCCGAAGCATCCAGATCGCGTGGTGTTCTACGAGCGATTGCTGAACGAGATTCGAGCCGTGCCCGGGGTGGAGTCGGTCGGCATGAGCGACACGCTGCCGTTGGGGCGCAACCGCTCTTGGGGGATTGCCGCGAAGGGTGCCGTCTATGCCAGGGGTGAATATCCCAATGCCTTCCCCCGCATGGTCGACAGCGGCTACATCGAGACGATGGGTATTCCGCTCGTCGCCGGCCGCGATTTCAGCGAGGACGATACGACCGACAATGCGAAGGTCATCATCGTGAACGAGACGGCGGCGCGCCGGCTGTGGCCGGGCAGGGACCCAATCGGTCAGCTCGCGATCTTAGGGGACGAAGAAGAATGGCGCGTTGTGGGCATCGTCCGCGACGTTCGACACAGCTCGCTCGAGGAAGAGGCATCCCCTGAGATGTACATGCACGTCAGGCAGCAAGAGGATTGGGGAGCTATCGATGTCGTCATTCGGACGACGCTGCCGGTCGAGAGGCTTGCCGCCACGGTTCGTTCGATCCTGCGGAAGGCCGATCCGGCGCTGCCCACCGACGATGTTCAAACGCTCGGCCAGATCGTCGACCGGGCCGTATCGCCCCGCCGCTTCGTCGTCTATGTGATTGGCGCATTCGCGCTCATGGCGGCGTTGCTCGCGTCCCTGGGCATTTACGGTGTCATCTCCTATGCCGTCACGCAACGGACCCAGGAAATTGGCATCCGCATGGCGTTGGGCGCGTCGCCCGGCAACGTGCGCAGGCAGGTGATTACCAACACGCTCGTGTTGGCTTCCGTGGGCGTTCTGCTCGGGCTCGCAGGATCGATCGCGCTCGCCAGACTCATGAGCTCTCTGCTCTTTGGCATCACGCCGGCCGACCCGCTCACCTTGGCAGTGACGGTGGCCACGCTGACGCTCATCGCGGGGCTCGCGGGATCGCTCCCGGCTCACCGTGCGTCGAGAACCGACCCGATCGCCGCGTTGCGGTCGGCGTAATCGCGCACGTCACGAATCACGGCGGCCCTGAAGGGCCGCCCTCCCATGAACGTGACAAGAGAACGGCGGTAGGGCGGGGCTTTCTTGGCCCGAGCGGAGTCGAGGGCAGCCCCGCCGATCATGGCTCAGCGCTGCTTGATCCTGACGCCGCCGTTGGTGGTTCGAACACGCACAGGTGCACCACCAGTACCGAGCGTCGTCGTCAGACCATGTCGCGTGTTGAGCTCACCCTGGACGGTGAGCGGGAAATCGGTGTGGAAGCCGCGGTTGACCGTGCGCGTTTCCAGCCGCGCGTTGTACGCCTCCGGAATGGCCAGCGTGACCCCACCGTTGGTCGTCTCGACGTCGAGACCCTCACCCTCCCACGTCTGACCGGCCAGCGACACGTTCAGGCCGCCGTTTTGTGCGCGGCCCCGCACGGAGCCAGACAAATCGGTGAGGTGCACGCCGCCGTTCTGTGTCTTGAAGCGCATGGTGCCGCCGACCCCGCTGATGGAGATACCGCCGTTGTTCGCGTCGAGCTCGAGATCGTTCTGCCGCGGCACGTGGACGCGGTAGCTCACAGACCAGCCCTCGCCGCCCGACCGGGCCGGCCCGTTCGCCCGAACCCGGTTGCCAGCGGTCTCCACCTCGACTTCGGCGGCGAGCGCCCGCGCCCGCTCCTCGGAGTGCGCGTGGGCCACGACGATGGCCTGGAGCTGGATGTCGTTCTGGTCCCAGCCCTCCACGCGGATGCCGCCGTTCGGGCCGGCATCGACGGCGAGCGCGCCCGCGGGAAGCGTCTCCTCGCGCGTCTCACAGTGCCGGGCGTGGTCGTCATTACCGCGGCCGCCGACGTCCGCGCAGGGGTCCTCTCCGCTGGCGGCCTGGGCTGGAGGCGCCATCTCCAGCGACCGTGGCGCGGCCGAGGCCGTCAGGGGGAGTAGCAAACAGGACAACACCAGAAGGCAGTTCTTATGCATAGCTCGGGTCTCCTCGTCTCCGTCAGGGGCTTGGACGGGGACGGTGGCCCGAAGGTTTACCCCAATACGGTTTTCGGGCCTATAGGGACCGTTCGCTGGGCTGGGTCGTAGCGTTTCTCTTTGTAGCCGTGCCAACTGACCCCATCTTCGAGCCGCTCCCGTTCCGCCATCTGACGATCAAGAACCGTATCCTCCGGTCGAACGTCTCCGGGCGGTTCGACAACTACGACGGGACGGGCACGCAGGCGCGCATCAATTGGGAGCTGAAGTTTGCCCGTGGCGGCGTAGGGGCGATCGTCTCGTCGTTCGTGCCGGTGACCATCCGCGGGCGCATCGTTCCCAACTACGCGACGATCAGCAGTGACGACAGAGTCCCATTCTGGCGGGAGCTGGGACGCCAGGTGCATGCACACGACTGCAAGTTCATCCTGCAATTGAGTCACGCCGGGCGGCAGCGGGACGTGCCGGGCATCGAGTTCGACCTGGGGCTCAGCGCCACCGATACACCCGAGCCTCTGCACGGGTTCGCATGTGAGCGCATGACGCTCGGTCAGATTCGCGAAACGGTGCAGGCGTTTGCCGATGGCGCTCGGCGGGCGCGCGAAGCAGGGCTCGACGGCGTCGAGCTGCATGCCGCCAACGGCTATCTCTTCACGCAGTTCCTGAGCTCCGCGATCAACGACCGCGAGGACGACTACGGCGGCTCGCTGGAGAATCGCGCGCGCTTCCTCCTCGACGTCGTGCGCGCGATCCGGACACACGTGGGAGCGGATTTTCACCTGCAGGTCAAGATCAGCGCCACTGAGCACAACGACGCCCTCCTCACCAAGGAGAAGCGCGGTAACACGATCGCCGAGTCGAAACAGGTCTGTCAGTGGCTGGAGGCGGCGGGCGTCGATGCGTTGCACGTGTCGACCGGCAGCTTCTTTCCGCATCCGCGCAATCCTGCCGGGGACTTCCCATTGGACGAGCTGGTCAAGACCTACGACACGCTCATCTCGAGCGGCATGCTGGCGTTGCGTAACTACCTGTTGTTTCGTGGCCGTCTGACGGGCGCCGTCTTTCAGCGCCGGTGGGAGCGGGCGCGCGGCGACCGCGACAAGATCCAGGGCATCAGTCTCCCGGACGCGCGCGCCATCAAAGAGGTGGTCACCATCCCCGTCATCTGCACGGGAGGCTTTCAGGATGCGCCAGTGATCAGGGCGGCGCTCACGAGCGGCGCGTGCGATGCTGTCAGCATCGCGAGACCGCTCATCGCAACCAACAATCTCGTCGAGCTATTCAAGAACGGCGTGGATCGCCCGCCCGTGCCCTGCACGTACTGCAATCGGTGCCTGGTCAATGCGCCGGAGAACCCGCTCGGCTGCTACGACGAGACACGGTTCGCGTCGCGCGACGAGATGGTGCGCGAGATCATGACCGTGTTCGACCCGCCGCCCTTCCAGTAGGCGAGGTCGAAAAGCGCCGGCCTGTTGTATTCTGCCGGCTGTGACACGCCCCGCTGCACACGGCCGATCGGCGACGGTGGGCCTCCTCCTGGGGCTCATCATCACCCTGGCGGCGGTGGTTGCATACTCCTGGTACATCACGAGGCAGCTCTCCGGGCTGCGAACACTCCAAAGCAATCTCGTCGACCGAAATCGCAGGGACTCGCTTCAACTCCTGCGCATCCAGAACGACCTCAACTCACTGGGCCTTGCGATGCGCGACATGCTGGACGGCGGCCAGCCATACCCGCTCACCGCCTGGTCCGCGCAATTCCAGCGGATCCGGGCCGATCTGGAGGATGCGCTGGCCCGCGAAGCGGAGGTCGCCGTTGCGAGCCGAACGCTCGACCAGCGCCGCTATCTCGCCAGCGCGTTCTCCCAGTTCTGGGACGCGCTGGACCGCACGTTCGCGCTGGCCCGTGACGGACAGGAAGAGGAGGCACGTGCGCAGATCAGGCTGTCGCTCCAGGCCAGGCAGGCGGCACTCAGCACCGCCGTAGCGCGGCTGCTCGTGGAGAACAACGAAAGTGAAGAGCAGGCGACCCGCCGCGTGCAGGAGATCTACGATCAGGTCGAGCGCCGAGCCTACTGGTTCCTCACAGCAACGCTGGTGGCAATCGTGGCCACCAGCGGTTACCTGATTCACTCGAATCGACGGCTGTTCGCCAGGCTGGCCCTGTTGTCGGACGAGCGGCGCGACCTCGCCCAGCGGCTCATTGCCACGCGGGAGTCCACGTTGCGCCACATCAGTCGTGAGCTCCACGACGAGCTCGGTCAATCGCTGACAGCGATGGGGTCGATGCTCGGCCGCGCCGGCCAGCAGGTTCCCGAGAGCTCCTCCCTGCGATCGGAGCTGCACGAGGTCCGTGAGATTGCCCAGACGACGCTCGACAACACGCGCCGGCTCTCGCAGACGCTTCATCCGTCCATCTTGGAGGAGGTGGGCCTGGAGGGCACGATCGACTGGTATGTGTCCACCGTCGAGCGGCAGCTCGGCCTCGTCGTATGCTATGAGCGCTCAGGTCGAACAGTGGCCGTTGACAGCGACACGGGTATCCACGTGTACCGGGTGCTGCAGGAAGCGCTCAACAACGTGGCGCGGCATTCCGGCGCCACGCGTGCCTGGGTGCGCCTGTGCTTCGAAGACGAGCACCTGGTGCTGGACGTCGAAGATGATGGCAAGGGATTGGACAGCGAGGCGCCTCGCGGTGGCCTCGGTCTCGTGGTCATGCGCGAGCGGGCCGAGCTGCTGCGCGGCAAGATCGAGCTCCTCCGGCCGCGCGGACGCGGCACGCTCGTTCGCCTGACCGTTCCCATTCGCCCTCCGGGGTCCGCGTGACCGAGAAGATCAGCGTCCTGCTCGCCGATGATCACGCGCTCGTCCGGCGTGGGTTTCGCCGACTGCTCGAGGATGATCCCTCGATTGTGGTCGTGGGTGAGGCGAGCACTGGCGACGAAGCGGTCCGTCTGGCCGCCAGCCTGAAGCCGCGTGTGGTCGTGATGGACTGTGCCATGCCGGGAACGAGCGGCCTGGCCGCCACGCGCAACATTCTCGCCGCGCACCCCGACATCGCGATTCTGATGCTCAGCATGCACAGCGAGGACACGCTCGTGCGCCAGGCGCTCGAGGCTGGTGCGCGAGGGTACATCCTGAAGGACGCGCTGGATCTCGACCTCGCACGCGCCGTCCAGCGTGTGGCGGCCGGCGAGACCGTCCTGGATGCAAAGCTCGCCGGTCAGACCGCACTGAAAGGCGAGCGGGCGCACGGGCTCACGGCCCGCGAGCTCGAGGTGCTGCAACTGATTTGTGATGGATTGTCGAACCGCGCAATCGCCGCGCGCCTCGACCTCAGCGTGAACACGGTGGCGGTGCACCGAGCCAACATCATGGAACGGCTCGGCGTGCACAAGACTGCCGAGCTCGTTGTCTATGCCATCCAACATGGGCTGGTGAGCCTGCTATGAACCGCCGCGACTTTCTGCGCCAATCGTGCGGTGCGGCGCTCTCGGGAATCGTGGTGCCGGCTGCGCAGCCACGACCGGCGCGCGGTGTACGGTTCGTGGACGTCACGGCCGCTGCTGGCCTGACGTTTCAGCACAATAGTGGCGCCTATGGAGGCAAGCTCCTTCCGGAGACCATGGGCTCCGGCTGCGCGTTCCTCGACTACGACGCAGACGGCTGGCAGGACATCCTGCTGGTCAACGGCATGGATTGGCCGGGACACGAGCGGCAACGCTCCACGCTGCGCCTCTATCGGAACAATCGCAATGGTACGTTCTCCGACGTCACCGCGAGCGCTGGTCTCGACGTCGAGTTGTACGGGATGGGCGTTGCCGTTGGGGACTGGAACAACGATGGGTTCCCGGACCTACTGGTGACCTGCGTCGGGCAGAACCGGCTGTTTCGCAATACGGGGAAGGGCACGTTCGTCGACGTGACCCGCGCGAGCGGTCTCGCGGGTCGCGTTGGGTTCAGCACGTCCGCGCTCTGGTTCGACTTCGATCGCGACGGGCTCCTCGATCTGTTCGTCTGTAACTATGTCAGGTGGTCGGCGGAGCACGACGTGTTCTGCAGCCTCGACGGCAAGTCCAAGTCCTATTGCACACCGGAGGCCTACCGCGGCGACACCTGCTGGCTGTTTCGGAATCGTGGTGACGGCACCTTCGAGGATGTCACCGCGACGAGCGGGATCTTCGACACGAGCTCCAAATCGCTCGGCGTCGCGATGCTCGACTACAACAGGGATGGCTGGCCGGATCTCTTCGTCGCCAACGACACGCAGCCGAACAAGCTGTATCGGAACATGCGGGACGGGACCTTCACTGAGGTCGCCGTCGAAGCTGGTGTCGCCTTCAGCACCGAAGGGAAGGCGCGGGCCGGCATGGGCGTCGACGTCGGGGAGGTCGATCGCTCCGGCCGGCCAAGCCTCGCGATTACCAACTTCGACAACGAGATGGTCGGGTTGTATCGGGCGGGCGAGCCGGGCGCCTACGAGGACGTGGCGATCCACGCGGGCATCGGGCGCGCCTCGCAACACACGCTCGGGTTTGGGTGCGTGTTCTTGGATGCCGACCTCGACGGCACGCTCGACCTGGTCGTTGCAAATGGACACATCGATGAGACCGTGCGAAACATCCGTGACAACGTCGGCTACGCCCAACCCCCGCACCTGTTCCTGAATCAGGGAGATGGCACGTTTCGCGACGCTGCGGCCGAGGCGGGCAGGGAATTCAACCGGCCGAAGGTTGGCCGGGGGCTTGCCTATGGCGACTTCGATCGGGACGGCGACCTGGATCTGCTGATGACCACGAACAACGGTCCCGCGTGGCTGTTTCGGAACGATCAGCGCGCGGGCAACCGCGCGCTCCGCTTTCGCTTGGTCGGGACCACATCGAATCGGGACGCCATCGGCGCGTCCGTCCGCATTTTCCATGGAGGCTCATCTCAGTGCCGGTGGGTGAAGAGCGGCTCGAGCTATCTATCGCAATCGGAGCTCCCCGTCACCTTTGGCGTCGGCAAGCGGGACCGCGTGGACCGCGTCGTCGTGACCTGGCCGAGCGGGAGAACCGAAGAGCACAAGAGCGTGACGACGGGGCAGACCTACGAGTGCGTCGAAGGCAAGGGGATCACGGCGCTCGATCGGTACTAGCTCTTCCCGAATCCCATTGAGTAGCTGGTGAGGAAGATGTGACGCGGGAAGGTCGCATCGCCCGCGACGCCGGTATACGGGTTCGGCCGGCGATTATAGTAATAGCCGATCGGCACGTTGAGCGAGAACGTGTGACGGCCCTTCGAGTAGCTCACGCCAGGCTCGATGAACATGGCGGTGCCGGGCCGGCGCCACCCGTGGCTGTCGCCAAACAGGTCGTACCGCTTCAATCCCTCGACCCGCCAAGCAAGCGAGGCGCTGAATCCCTTCCAGAGCGCCATCGTTCCGCCAAGCCGCGCCAGGTACTGATCGGGAACGGAGTTGAACGCGAGATCTTGATTCTCTGGCGTAATGGGAATCTCGAGGATCTGAAGGATCGATGGCGTATCGTTCGTATCGCGCGGATTGGCGAGGTAGCTTCCGGACCCGAACAACATGAGTCGATCGATGATCCAGAACGCCTGCGCGTCCATCATCACGCCCCAGCCGCCGTCGCCGGGCTGGACCGACTGATCGACGTACCGAAGCGCACTGGTCCCGTCGTTACGGCCCGCAAACCGGTCCTGCGCTCCATCGTTGCCGGTCGGGAGCTTGAGGCCTCCACCAGCGGCGACGTTCCAGTTGCGGTGCGTATCCGGATTGAACAACCAATACCGGCCGGTCACGCTGATATCGCCAAGACCCCGGCCGTTCTGCTCGACCTCGCGCCGCGGCGCGGGCAACGGCGACAGCGGATCTCGGTTGGCCCATGACGAATTGACGAAGGGCACACCGAGCGTGGCACTGAAGCGATTCGTGAAGACACGCGTGACGCCGATGTCGACGAGGTTCTGCCTGTTGGTGACGAAATTGGCGAGCGTTTGGCGGTGCACCTGCTCCTCGGTCCCGCTGTAGTGATCGTTCGAGACCAGATTGCGAGCCGAGATGCTAACGTGCCACTCGCCGGGCTGTTGATAGGGGTTGCTGACCGCGCCAAACACGGGCGCAGCATTTCGTATCAGCACTCAACCCTGCGCCCAGGCTGCCGGCGTCGACAAGAGCAGCGAGCCGACCGTTGCCGACGCGATGATCGCAAGGCGGACCGTCACGTGCATAGGTGTCATCCCTCCAAGACTCGATTGACTGTCGCAGGAGTTTAGAGAGATGAGGAACCGAGGACAATACTATGGATGCATTAGCGTGTGGGCGAAGGGCCACACGGTGTCTTGCCATTGGGCCACGCAACGATACCCTGCACGCTCGGCCATTGTCGCCACTTCCGAGGCGTCGAACTTGTGCGAGTACTCGGTCAGGATGGTCTCGCCGGCGCCGAGCTCTACGTCCAGCGCGGCCTTGCGAAGCCGGACGCGCTGCTGCTGTTGTGACTCGAGATACAGCTCGACCCGCCGATGGCGGGGATTGTACAGCACGCGATGCGCGAACTGCCGCAGGTCGAAGTCGCCATCCAGCTCGCGATTCACGCGGGCGAGGATATTGAGGTTGAACGCCGCCGTAATTCCCCGGGCATCGTCGTAGGCAGGAAGCAACGCCTCTTCCGACTGCTGAAGATCGGTGCCGAGCAGTAGCGCGTCGCCGGGACGCAGCAAAGCCCTGAGCTCCCTGAGGAACGCGTCGGCTGCGGGACGGTCGAAGTTGCCGATCGTGCTGCCGAGAAAGAGCAGCAGAAGGCGATGGTCGGCGGGCAGCCGCCGGACGACGGCATCGAGCCCGTCGAGGTAAGAGCGGGGAACCTCGTGCACCGTGAGCCCGTCGATTGCTGCCAGCTCGGCGCGACAGCGCTCCAGTGCCCAACGCGAGACTTCAATGGCGTAGTAGCTCGTGGGTTGGTGCCGACACAACGCCGAGAGCAGCACACGCGTGTTGTGCGCGGTCCCGCTCCCCAGCTCGGCCACCGCGATCGGCATGGTCATGAGCGCAGCGAGCTCGTCGCTGTGCGCCGTGACCAGCCGCTCTCCGGCACGGGTCAGGCCGTACTCCGGCAGCAGCGTGATTGCCTCGAACAGCGCGGATCCAAGGTCGTCCCAGAGGTAAGTGGACGATAGCGTTTTCTGGTGGTTCCGCCCGAGGCTCGCACGGACATCTCGCATCATGTCGGCGAGCGTGCTGCTGGCGGGCGAGACGGGCGACACCGCGGATGTGGGCATGAGTCCTAATCCAGTCGTGATGTGTGGTATGCCGGACGCGCCTGCTGGCCAGGTCACTCGACGACACAGCGGAACGCGGCGTAGACGTATGGATAGTGAGGCTGGAACCAGTTTCGGAATGGGCGCCGCACGAAGCAGGCTGCCGTTCGAGAGCAGCCACCCTTCATCACGAAGTGTTGGCCATCGAAGAAATCGGCAGAGTAACCGGGATAGAACGGGAACGGCGAGAATCCCGGAAACGGCGCGAAGACTTCGCGCGTCCATTCCCAGCCGTTGCCGAGCAGATCCATGACGCCGAACGCGCTCGCGCCGGCCGGATGCGCGGCCACGCTCACGGGATTCCACCGGACGAAGCCAAAGTTGCCGTGTGCTGGACTGGGCGGGTCGTCACCCCATGGGTAGGATCGTTCCAACCCGTCCGCACTGCCGTAGGCAGCACGATGCCATTCGGCCTCGGACGGCAGCCGCTTGCCGGCCCAGCGCGCGTATGCCGCCGCTTCGGCGTGGCTCACATACACCGGCCAGTCGGACGGGAACGGGACCTCCTGGAACATCGCGCGGAACAGCCAGCGCCGGCCGCGGCTGGTCCAGAAGCACGGATGCTCGATGCCGTCTCGGAGCCTCCATGCCCACCCCTCCTTGCTCCACAGCTCGGGCGCTTGATAGCCTCCCGCGCCCACGAACTCCGCAAACTGCGCGTTGGTGACGGGATAGCGATCGATCGCGAAGGCCGGCACTTGGACAGCGTGGGCACGATATTCGTTGTCCCAGCCGAATCCGTCCTCCTCGTCGGTCCGCCCTAGCGTGGCGGTCCCCGCTGGGAGGTCGACCATGTCGAGCTGCGGCGCCGGCGTGGATGGCACGCGCGGTTCGGCCTGCGGACTCTTCTCGTCATACGCCAACTGATGGACCAGATATGCCAGGGTCTCCGCGTGCATGAGTCGGTGCTCGACGGCGACCTCGAGCAGTCTCGCGTCGATGCTTGGCGCCGATGCCGTCTCGAGATCGCGCAGTCGCGTATCCAGCCGCGTGCGCGCATCCTGGGCGTAGCCCGACACGTCGGTGATCGTTGGCCAATCTTCCGGCTGGTCCGTTGGCAGGCCCCCGCCGACAGGGTCGATACCGAACGCAAAGAGCTCGTCGAATCGCTGGTGAAACGGCGTGAGATCGAGTGGCGCCTTCAGCAGGTTCCAGTCGAACGCTTCGACATGGCCCACGTAGAAAATGAGTCGGTGTCGCGCAGGGATGGGCCGTTGGTAGAGCGCCTCAGGCTGCACCAATCCGAACAGCGCATCCGTTCGTTCGCGAGCTTCCAACAGGCGAGCCATCAGAGCGCGCCCATCTGCTGATGTCGTTTGCATAGCGACCTCATTCGATGCCAGGTAACATCCGGACTGCTTGCTGCGGAAAAGCACCCGAAACCCAACGCGCATTCTAACAAGAGAACGGCCGCCTCGGCGAGGCGGCCCTACCTAGATATCGTCGACGCCTCACGGTATGATGCGGCGGTTGTCGCATTTGCCGAGGAGGTGTCGTGGTTGCGCGTGGATTTGTCATCGGGCTCGCGATGGCGGCGCTGGGAGGTGTGCTCCCGGCGTCGAGGGCCGGCGTTTCGTTTGCCCAGTCTGATTCCGAGGTACGACGTGCACGCCTCGGACGTCCCGGCGTCGACTGGCCGTCGTTCCGCGGGCCGACGGCGAGCGGTGTCGCCGAGGGGTTCGCCACGCCGGTGACCTCGAACGTCGAGGCCTCGAAGGGAGTCGCATGGAGGACTCCCATCCCGGGCCTCGGCCATTCCAGCCCCATCGTCTGGCAGGATCGGATTTGCGTCACGACGGCGATCAGCGGCAAGGCGGATGCCGAGCTGAAGGTCGGACTCTACGGGAACATCGATCCGGTCGACGACGACACGGCGCACGAGTGGCGTGTCGTCTGTCTCGACAAGGACACTGGGAAGGTGGCCTGGTCGCAGACGGCGCGTCGCGGTGCGCCCGCGATCAAACGGCACACGAAGTCCACGCATGCCAACTCGACACTCTCCACCGATGGCACGCACCTGGTCGCATTCTTCGGCTCGGAAGGGCTCTACTGCTACCGCCTCTCGGACGGCCGTCTATTGTGGAAGAAGGATCTCGGCGTTCTCGACTCTGGGTTCTTCCAGGTGCCGGAGGCGCAGTGGGGCTTTGCCAGCTCGCCCGTGATCCACGACGGTCGTGTGATCGTCCAGTGCGACGTTCAAAAGGATTCGTTCATCGCGGCATTTGCGGTAGAGGACGGCCGGGAGATCTGGCGGACGCCGCGGCATGACGTGCCAACCTGGAGCACGCCGGGCATTCTGCGAGACGGCGTGCAAGCGCAGCTGATCGCCAACGGCTGGCACGAGATTGCCGGTTACGATTTCGCCACGGGGAAGAAGCTCTGGACGATGAAGGGCGGCGGTGATATTCCCGTGCCGACGCCCATCGTCGGGCACGGGTTGATCTTCATTACGAACGCGCACGGCGATCTCTCGCCCATCTACGCGATTCGCCCAGATGCGACCGGCAACATCACGCTCCAGGGCAATCAGCGGTCGAACGCGCACATCGCGTGGAGCACGCCGCGCGAAGGCGCGTACATGCAAACACCCCTCGTTTACGGTGAGCACCTCTACACCAGCAAGGACAACGGTGTGCTCGGCGTCTACGAGGCGACGACCGGCACGCGCCTCTATCAGCAGCGGCTGGCGGATGGAAGGACCGGCTTCACCGCGTCGCCCGTTGCGGCGGACGGCAAGGTCTACTTCACCAGTGAAGAGGGCGACGTGTACGTCATCAAGGCGGGACCCACGTTCGAGCAGCTCGCAGAGAACCCGATGGGGGAGGTCTGCATGGCGACCCCCGCGATTTCCGAGGGGCGCCTCTACTTTCGAACGCGCGGCCATCTGGTTGCCATCGGGAATTGAGCCAGCCGCCACGATGGTAGGGCGCGTTCGCCGACTGGTCCGCCGTAGCGCGGAGCGCGAAGGCGTGAACGCGCCGTGCGAGAACCCGCAGAGCCGTCGCCTCGTCTTAGTTTGGAGAAGGAGGACCTAACGTGATCGTGACGACGACCGCGATGTTGGATGGACGGCCGGTGAAGTCGTATCTCGGCGTGGTGACCGGCGAAGCCATCCTTGGCGCAAACATCTTCCGCGACATCTTCGCTGGCATTCGCGATATCGTCGGCGGCCGGTCTGCGGCCTACGAAAAGGAGCTGCGGCGTGCGAAGGATCTTGCCATGCAGGAGATGCAGGAGCAGGCGCAGGCGCTCGGGGCGAACGCCGTCATTGGTGTCGACCTGGACTACGAGACCGTCGGCCAGGGCGGCAGCATGTTGATGGTCAGCGCCAGCGGGACTGCGGTCGTGGTTGATTAGGATACTCGGTGGGTTAGTATTCCGGGGATGAGGACCACATCACGTCGACGGCCCACGCTCGTGCTCGTCGTGCTCCCGATCGTTGTCGTCCTGGGCTTGGTAGGCCTACCCACCCATGCCGAGCAGGGCTCGGACACACGCTTCCGCGCCCTCGTGTTCTCCAAGGTCACGAACTATTACCACGAGTCAATTCCCAATGGTGTTGCCGCCATCGAGAAGCTCGGCGCCGAGCAGCGCTTCGAGGTGGTTTCGAGCGACGACCCAGCGGCATTCACCGACAAGAACCTCGCGACCTTCGACGTTGTCATCTTCAACAACACCAACTCGACGCCTGAAAAGGGTAGCCTGCTCAGCGCCGACGAGCGCGCAGCGTTTCAGCGCTACATCCGCGCGGGCGGTGGGTATGTCGGCATTCACTCGGCGTCTGGCAGCGAGCGCGACTGGACGTGGTACGGTGCGCTGGTCGGGGCGTTCTTCAAGAGCCACCCGCCGGTGCAAGAGCTCGAAGTCGAGGTCGAGGACCGTGGGCATCCCTCCACCAAGCACCTTCCCGAGACGTGGGCTCGCACCGAGGAGCCCTACGACTTCGTGATCAACCCGCGGGGCGAGGTCCATGTGCTCGCCACGTACGACACCGTGACGTACGAGGGGCACACCATGGGGGCCGACCATCCGATCTCATGGTGCCAGAGCTTCGAGGGCGGCCGGTCCTGGTACACAGGCATGGGCCACGCACCGTCGGCCTTCACCGACGAGCCGCTGTTCCTCCAGCATCTACTGGGCGGTATCGAGTGGGCCGCCGGTGCGACCGAGGGCAATTGCAGCCCTAGGTAGGGACGCCTCGCCGAGGCGTCCGCTGCCTCGCCGAAGCGGTCCTGACGGCGCGTTCGGCGAACACGTACAACGGCCGAATCCCGATCGTCAAGCATCATTCGTGAACTTGCCGCCCCCCAGTTCTTCTCGACGCTCCGCGACGCGTCGAGTTCCGTCCCCTGAAGAAGTCAACAGCGGCACCCGCGATCACGCCCCGCCGGCGGCACCGCTGCGCGTGCGCGGGAGACCGCCTTCCTAGCGACTCTTCAGTGTGCGGGCAGTCAGCGTCTCAGGGAGAACCGAGAAAAACCGGGGGGCGGCAAGTCGTTCGTGAAGGGTCGAAGTGGCTAGGAGTGGCGACGCCGTAGAGTCGCGAGTCCGCCAGCGGACAATACGAAGAGACACCCGCTCAGCGCTAGACGCATGCGGCCCGACCCTTCCATGAATGATGCCCCACCCAAGTAGAAGATAATGCACGCAAACAGCACAAGCTCCGGGCGTGAGCCCCGTCGCGCCAACGTCCGGACGCCGACGGCTGCGAGAAGCCACAGCGCGGCATTCCACACAATCTGGCCTGCGACCAGTAGCGCTTCAGTTGCGCCTGCTTGGCGTAAGAAGGAAGCGGCCGCTTTGGATGTACGGCGGCCTTCCCTTATGGCCTGAACCGTGTCGGCACCGCGAGGATGTGCAAAAGTCTTCAATAGATTTCGCCGTTCACCCGCGAGGGCGATTTGCCCCACTGATGCTGCGAATTCCTCGAGCGTTTCAACGGGGTACATCGCGAGTACGGATCGGCCTGAGTCTTGGTA
>WHTT01000088.1:25832-26118 GCA_009377605.1 Luteitalea sp. | reverse complement strand
CACGATCACTTCTCCCTGCTCGTTGGCGCAGCCGTCGACTTGCCTGATGGTTGCGTGCAAGTGCACGCCATTCTCGTGCGCGTAGTCGATACTGAAGAAGTCATACTGGTCGCCGGTTTGCCGCCGCGCACGACCGCCCATGCCGACCGCCCGCACGGGCGGCCCGCCCATCACCCACAAGATCCGGTCGACGTGGTGGATGAACTGCTCCACGAGGCAGTCGCCGGAAAGCCACGTCCAATTGACCCAGTCACGGATCATGGCCTCCATGTCCGACCAGTCTGGC
>WHTT01000088.1:0-25822 GCA_009377605.1 Luteitalea sp. | reverse complement strand
CTCGCGGTGCCACAGCGCACCCTGGTTGCGAAACGCTCGCAGCGCGACAATGTCGCCGATCTGTCCGTCCAATACGCGCTGACGCGTCTCGACGCGCACACGGTCGCGTCTCATTTGCGTACCGGTCATGACGCTCAGGCCTCGTGATGCCGCACGTTCGGTTGTCTCGAGCACGCTCCGCACACCGGCGGCATCCACCGCGAGCGGCTTCTCGAGGAAGCAATGCTTCCCGGCAGCGATCGCCGCCGCAAAGTGCGCCGGCCTGAAGTGCGGCGGTGTCGCCTGCAACACCACGTCGACGCCGCTCTCGAGCAGCTTCTCGTATGCATCGAATCCCACGAAGCAGCGCCCGTCTGGGATCTCTTGTCCGCGCTTTGTCAAGAGCTGTCGTGCCTCCGAGATCCGGTCGTCGAACACATCGGCCAGTGCCGTCACCCGGACGTTTGGCGCAGCATCGAGAAAGTTCACGGCGGCGCCTCGGCCTCGTCCGCCGCAACCGATGAGCCCGGCCTCGAGCGCGCGCCCTTCCGGCGCCTGGGCTACGCGTGTCGCCGACGACGCGCTTGATGGGGTCAGCAGCGATGCCGATGTGACGGCTGCTGCGCCTAGAAAGTCTCGTCGTGTTACCCGATGCGAGTCGCCCACGGCTTGCCTCCTTGAAATGATTATCGCGGCTTGCGCGTCAGGGGAACGAATCGGACCGGGATGGTCCGTTCCTCCGTGACACCCGTCCGCGTCTTCGTAATGACCTGCATGTCCTGCTCGTGTCTACCAACCGGGATCACGAGCCGGCCGCCGACGGCGAGCTGCTCGATGAGCGGTTGCGGCACATGGTCCGGCGCCGCGGTCACGACCACGGCGTCGAACGGGGCGGCGTCCGGCCACCCTCGATAGCCGTCACCATGCCGTACATGCACGTTGGCGTAGCCGAGATCGCGGAGCGTCGCCTCAGCGCGTTCGGCGAGCGGCGCCACGATCTCGACGGTGTAGACTTCACGAGCAATTTTAGACAGTACCGCAGCTTGATAGCCCGAGCCGGTCCCGATCTCCAGCACCTTCTCGCTCGGTTCGACCTGCGCGGCTTCGCTCATATAGGCCACGATGTATGGCTGAGATATCGTCTGATTGTATCCAATGGGCAGCGGATAATCGCCGTATGCATCGACGCGATACCTGTCAGGCACGAAGCGCTCACGAGGCACACGGCCCATCGCTGCGAGCACGCGCTCATCGCGGATCCCACGGGCGCGAATCTGGTCCTCGACCATGCGGGCCCGGGCCTCCCGAGCGACCGTCCCCTCGTCCCGGCCCGCCGTCGCCTGAGCGGAGGCAACCACCTGATCGACGGCTGCCGGCCCACGCTCATCGGTGCCGGCCGGTGTCCGCAGAGCCCTCGTCCAGGCGGCAAGTGCCACGAGGACAAGGGCCGCCGCCAGGAACAGCCACCGCCAGTGACCCATGAACGTAGTATAGGCTGCTCAGCCAACGTCCACCCCGCCGGTGCTCCAAGCTGGTTGAGGCGCCTATACTAGTCCAGCCAAAGGGCCACTGATCACTGACTATGAGCGTTTGGGGAGAGGCAATTCGAGCCCTGTTGAAAGAACGTGCGATGACGAGACTCGAGCTCGCACGGCGGGCCGGCGTGAGTCGCAGCACGGTGCTCCACCTTCTCCGCGGAGGTCACAGCAGCACCGACACTCTCGAGCGTGTCGCGCGGGCGCTCGAGGTTGACATTGTCGAGCTGTTTTCGGCGCCGCCCGACCTCGGGCTGCGCCGTGACCGTCTCGTGGGCGCTCTTCTGCGGGAGCTCTCCGAGTCGATTGCACTGGCCGTACGTGAAGACGTGGAAGCACGTCGTCGTCGGGAACTGACGCGTCATCGAGGCGATCGGCGGTTGCCTTTTGACGGAGAAGGGATCAAGGGATAGGAGGAGTCCTACCACTCCAAGTCGTGTTCGGCCTGCTTGTGGGCACGCTTTACTTCTCGCCCGACGTCGGCGTTCGGCTTCAGAGTGCGAATGGCTCGGCTGAGATCCATCTCTTCGGTCACCATGCGCGTCTTGAGATCTCGAAACGCGACACCGAGGTTCTTCGATACATGAACTGCCGCAACGAACTCTTCCTCAGACGCGAAGCCGCGAGCCGCTTGCTCGACCGACATGTCGCGCGGCAGCAGCGCCTGTAGCCGCGCCACGAGCTGTGGATTTCTTGGTAACGGGGTGGTCAGAAGCGGTCGGTGGGTAGCGGTGACCGTGCGGGGCGCACTTTCCGTCGCCGCTTCGGGCGTCTGGGGCAGCGCGAAGCTGGGCGCGACGAGTAGTGCGATGACGGCCAAGAGCCCCGGCGAGACGACGCGTCCCATGATCAGTGCCTCCAGACGGACATCTGATACTTGGGTCCATCAATTCACATGCCAGTCGGCCCACACACCGAGTGCAGTCGTCCCGGCCGCCAGTTCGGTCGATAAATGCTGGTATTCCTGCTGTTTCTAGAGTGATCCACGCGCTGGGCCGCCGCCTGCCGGATCCGAGATCCCGCAGGCCTCCTACAAAGCCTTGAAGATTCTTCCAGTAGAGGAAGAAATTCCAGGCTCAAAACGCGTCACTCGGTCACCATGTCATCCATTCCCCTCGCCTAACGCGATTTCTCGTCGAGCTGCAGCTGATCGGTGACTTCGAAGACACCCGACACGCTTCGTGCCTGCATCGTCGCAACGGTCTTGTCCATTTGCGAGCCGACCGATCCGACCAGCGTCACCCGACCGTTCTTCACGATGATGTGAATCGGCGGCACGGATTGGATGGCATAGCGTTGCAGCGTGTCGTGACCGTAGATGGCCCGATACGTGGCCATGCGAATGCGGTCGTCACTGGGCGAGACCGGCAAGACCTCGATCTCGTTGACGACCTGCTCGACGCCGCGAAGGCGCTTGACCACGTTCTCTGCATCTCGTTTGAGGGTGGGTCGCCTCACTTGCCCTTGCAGCGTCACCGTGCCGCGATCTATCTCGAAGCCCAACTGATCGAAGACGCCGTAGTACGGCAGGGTGATCAACTCGTGAAACACCGAGCGCGAGAGCCGATCCATCCGGGGGTAGGTCTGGGCAGCGGCGACACTGGTGACAATCAGTGCGCTCGCCACCGCAGCGGCCGAGACAAGGCGGGTGATTCGCATGGCTGCGTCCTTTCTGAATGGCGGAGCTCAACCTAGCATGCCCCAAAAACGGGCCCAACGCTCCTGAATTCGGACACGCCAATCCACTATTGCAAATCCCGCGCCGCAAAAAGGAACCCGGTTCCTTTTACGCCGGCTCGGCCGAGCCTACTTCCGGTGCACGCTGCCCCGCCGCGGGTGCGTGCACCGGCCGGCCGGCGCGCACCTTGGACGCCAACCAATCCCGGCCAGATGCCAAGATGTCGTAGAACGTCGGAATGACCAACAGCGTCAGGATCGTGGATGTGATCACGCCGCCGATCACGGAAATGCCGAGCGGCCGGCGAAAGTCAGCTCCCTCGCCGGCGCCGATCGCGAGCGGCATCATCCCCGCCACCAGGGCAAACGTCGTCATCAAGATCGGCCGCAATCGCACCCGGCCAGCCTCGACAATCGCTTGATGCCGCTCCACACCCTGCTCCTCGGACCATTTTGCGAAATCGATCAGCAGGATGGCGTTCTTGGCCACGATACCCATGAGCAGGATCACTCCAATCATGCTCATGATGTTGATCGTATTGCCGGTGATGAGCAGCGCCAGCACGACGCCGATGAGTGACAGCGGCAGTGACATCATGATGGCCAGCGGATCGAGGAATGACTCGAACTGGAGCACCAGTACGAAATACATGAGGATGACCGCCGTCGCCAGCGCGATGAGAATGCGCCCGAAGACCTCCTCCATATCCTCCGTTTCCCCGCCCTGTGTCAGCGTGTAGCCGGCCGGCATCTGCACGTTCTGCTGAACACGCCGCATGATGCCGTCCACGACCTCGGCCAGCGAATGAGGCGCTTCGACGTTCGCCTCGACGGTGATCACCCGCTCCCGATCGAGATGATCGATTCGGGCCGGGCCCACACCGCTCGTAATGCTGGCCAGTTGGCCGAGTGGCACCGTGGCCGGCGACTGCCCGGGCGGCGCGGGCACTTGAATTGGTACCGACCGCAGGTCACGCACCCGCTCCCGCGCGTCCGGCACCAGCCGGATCTCGACGTCTCGGGTCTCGCCGCTGGGATCCACCCAGTCGCCGACGTCGATGCCCGCAAAGGCTGCGCGCAGCGTCTGCGCCACCTGGTCGACGGTGACGCCGAGCGATCCCGCCAACCCGCGGTCCACCTTCACCTCGAGCTCCGGCTTCTGCCCTTTGGTGGAGAGGCTGACGTCGACCGCACCTGGAACCTCACGCACTTCCGCGATGACAACGTCCGCGAGGCGCGCCAGCTCGTCGCTGTCGGGACCAACCAACTGCAACTGAATCTGCTTTTGACCTCCGAACGCGCCAGCCAAGCCGATGCCCGCCTGGACACCACCGAGGCGGGTCAGCTGCTCGCGCAACTCGGCCTCGACCGCTTCCTGGCGCTTTGTGCGCTCCGACTTCGGCTTCAATCGTACATAGACCTGGCCCTCATCGATGGTGCTTTGCTGGCCGCCGATTGTCGTATAGGTGTAGGCGACCTCGGGCAGGCCTCGGGCGAGCCGGGCTGCCTCCTCTGCCTTGATGACCGTGTACTCCAGATTCGATCCAGGCGGTGTGTCGATATTGATTGCAAACTCCGCGTCGTCGGACTTGGGGAAGAAGCCACTGCCAACGACGCCGAGCGCGGGCAGCGCTAGCGCGCCCACGAACGTGCCAACCGCCAGCATCACCATGGCAAGGCGATGACGCAACGCCCATGCAATCACCTGCTTGTAGCGCTCGGCCTGGCGGTTGAACCAGGTGTTGAACTTCGCGAGCTGCCGAGAGATCCACCAGCGCTCCTCCGTGGCCATGTGGGGATCGGGCCAGTAGGCCGAGAGCATCGGGTCGAGCGAGAACGACACGAAGAGGGAGACCATCACCGAGCAGGCAATCGTGAGCGCGAACGGCATGAACCATTGCTGCGTAATCCCGCCCGTGAAGGCAATCGGAACGAAGACCACCACAATAGCAAATGTCGTCGCGGCCACGGCTAGACCGATCTCGGACGTGCCTTCGCGCGACGCCGTGTAATGGTCCTTGCCCATCTCGACGTGTCGCACGATGTTCTCGCGCACGACGATGGCGTCATCGATGAGAATGCCTATCGCGAGTGAGAGCCCCATGAGCGACATCGTGTTCAGCGTGAAGCCGAACGCGAGCACCGCCACGAACGACGCCAGCACTGAGACGGGCAGCGCGAGCCCGGTAATGACCGTCGAACGCCACGAGTTGAGGAACAGAAACACGACCAGCACCGTGAGTGCCGCGCCTTCCAGCAGCGTTTCTTCGACATCGAGGACCGAGTTCGCCACATCGACGCCCGAGTTGCGGACCACGCGCATCTCGACACCAGGCGGAAGGGTCGTCTCGACCTCACGCACCTGCTCGAGAACGGCATCTGCAACGGCCGTCGTGCTGTAGCCGGTCGACTTCTTGACGTCGATGCCCACGGCCGGCTCGCCGTCGAAGAGCGCTGCCGTGCGCGCCTCTTCGGTGCCATCACGGACCGCCGCGACGTCGCCCAATCGAACGAGCCTGCCACCTGACTGCCATACCACGAGCTTGTCGAACTCGGCTGCCGTGTCGAGCCGACCTTGCAGGCGGATGCCTCGCTCGTCCAACGCCCCGTTGAGGCGCCCGACCGGCGCGGCGATGTTCTGTGCTTGCAGCGCCTGCACGACCTGAGCCACGCTGACCCCTGCGGCTTGCAGCGCCTTCGGCTGCAGCTCGACGGTCATCTCGCGCTCGATGCCGCCCACGACCGTCACCTCGGCGACGCCCGCAATACCGCGCAATCGTCTGGTGATAGCAGGATCCGCGAGCCGGGTGAGGTCAGCACTACTCAACTGCGTCGACCGTAGCGCCAGCGACACGATCGGCATGTCGTTCGGTGACACCTTGACCAGCGTCGGCTCCTCCATCTCGAGGGGCAGGTCGTTGCGTATCTCCGAGATCTCGTCGCGGATCTCCTGCGTGGCTTCCTGCATGTCCTTGCCGAACACGAACTCGACGATGATGACCCCGTAGCTATCGAGCGAGTTCGACTGGATCTCCTTGACGCCACTGATGCCGGAGATGCCTTCCTCGATCCGCTCGATGACGTCGCGCTCGACGTTCTCCGGCGAGGCGCCGGGATAGGGAATCGACACGACAACCACTGGCGGCGCGACTTCAGGGAACTCGTCCGTGTCGAGGCTGAAGAGCGCGAATGCCCCGAACAGGACGAGCGCCAACATGGCCACGATTGTCACGATGGGCCGACGTATAGCGAAATCTGAAATGAACATGGCGGCCTCAAGGTTCGAGGTTCAAGGTTCGAGGTTCGAGGTTCAAGGTTCGAGGTTCGAGGTTCGATGTTACGTGCAAGGTTTCAACGCCGGAGGTTTGTTCGGTGTTTCAGGGTAAGGGCTTGGCGTAACGGCTCGACGTTTCCGGTCCCGGCGCTCGACGTCAACCCCCTTTGCAGGAATTCACTTCCCACCTCGAACCTCGAACCTCGACCTACCTTCGTGCCTCCGCCTGCGTACCGGTCTGTCCCCCGTTGATGTCGACTGGTGTGCCGGGTGTGACGCCGCGGCCGGCACCGGTCAGCAGCACGTCGCCTTCGGAGAGGCCGGAGGTCACCTCCACGCGCTCGGTCTCTTCGTCACGCAGGCCGAGCGCGACGGTCACGAGCTCCGACTTGCCATCGCGCACCCGTGTCACCGACGTGCCCTCCTCGGTGGTGTGGATCGCGGACAGCGGAATGACGAGCCCCTTGGCAGCGGCTTGTATCACGCGTCCCTCGGCAAAGAGGCCGGCCACGAGCTGTCCCGCCTTGTTGGGAATCGAGACGAAGATCGGCACCTGGCGCGTCACCGGATCCGCGGCAGGGCTAATCCGCTCGATGCTGCCCATGAACGTCTGGCCGGGATAGCCACGCACTTGGAAGCTCACGGCCCCGCCCACGCGCAAGGCGCCCAGGGCTTCCGAAGGGACGGCTGCTTCGAGCCGCATGCTCGACGGGTCGATGATTCGAAACAACTCATCGCCGACGGCGACGATATCGCCGGCGTTGGCGGGCCGTGCGCTCACGATGCCAGCGAGCGGCGACACGACCGTGGCGTCCGAGAGCGCCTTCTCGGCGGACACGAGCCGGGACTTGGCGTCAGCGACCCGTGCTTCGGCGCTGGTCACGGCATCTTCCGCCGCTTCGGCATCGCGCTGGGCGATGGCCCCGCCCTTGACCAGCGCCGACGCGCGCTCGCGCTCACGACGTGCGGTGGCCAGCGCTTGCGCCTCCGACGCCACCGCTGACCGGGCCGACGCCGCCGCATCGGTGAGCGTACGATCCTCGATGCGGCCGAGCACTTCACCTTTTCGGACAGCCTGGCCGACTTCGGCAAGCACTTGCTGCAGGGCGCCGGCCACCTCCGCACGAACCGTTGAGTCGCGTCGCGCCGTGAGCGCACCAGAAATCTCGGGCCCCACACGGATCTCGTCCATCTTCACAACGGACGTGTTCTCACGGCCGATCCGGATGGCCGTCGACTCACTGGGCTTCTCGTTGGACGCGCCGCCTTGACTGCACGCCGCCGCGGTCAAGGCCGCGGCGGCAATCACGCCCAGTATCCCCATCACTCTACGTTTACCTGTGCGCTTCATAACCGGCCCTTTATTCGTGTCACGCCCGACCTAAGCCCAGAGCTCCCAGAGCTCACTTGAATTGACACTCGTAGCGCAGGCCTTTAGGCCTGCCTGGCCCGCAGTTGGCAGGCCTAAACGGCCTGCGCTACGGGCGCCAACTGGTTCTCCTGATCCCTGATCCCTACCCGCTAACGAACGGTTCCCGTCTGCGCTGTCACCGCTGCGCCCGTACCTTGCGTAGCCGCACCGGCGCCGGTGGTCTGGGGCTGCGTCTGCGGCGTCGTTGGCTGCATCTGTTGCTGTTGCTGCTGCCGCTGCTCGGCGGCGGCACCTGCGCCCATCTCGGTCAGCGGCAGGTCCGGCAGCAGCGCGAGGCGCGTTCGCGAGACTTGCAGATCGCGAGCCGCCTGGGCCCGATTCGCGCGTGCCTGTTCGAGCTGCAGCCGTGCATCAGAGAGCTCGAGCTGCGTCGACAGCCCTTCCTTGTAGCGGAGCTCGGCGATCTGATAGGCGCGCTCGGCCTGTTCCACCGTACCGGCGCTCGCCTTCCATGTCGCTTGGGCGGCGAGATAGTCCTCGTACGCGCTTCGTGTATCCAGGGTGGCGAGCTCACGTATTTGACGGAGCCGTGCCTGGCTCTCAGCGAGATCTGCCCGCGCAGTTGTCTCACCGGCGCGCAACCGGCCACCGGTGAGCACAGGGACGGAGACTGCCATGCCGACATTCCAGTTCGGGCGGAAGTCGCCAAAGTTCGGAAGGCCCTGATACGCCACCGGGCTGTAGGCCGACGTGAGGCTCAAGCTCGGCATCCGCTCCGCACGTGCCGCACGAACCCCTGCATCGCTGGCGGCCACCTGGGTCGCCGCCTGCCGGACGACTGTGCGCTCCACGTCGCTGAGCTGAGCCTCGCGCTGCGCAAGCGCGGTCGCGAATCGCTGAGCGGGCGGCCCGCTCACCGTATCGAGATCCACCGCTAACTCGAGCGGCTGATCCAGGGGAAGGTCGAGCAGCTGCTTCAGCCGCAAATATGCGATCTCCCTTTGCGAGCTCTGGCGAATCACGATCGGCCGCTGGCTGTCCCGCGCGACACGCGCACGCAAGACTTCGAACTCCGATTGATTGCCCACCTTCCAGGCCAGCTCGACATCTTTCAACGTGGCCTCCGCCTGTGCGAGCGCCGACTCGGCGATGGCGACGAGGCGGTCGCTCAACGCTGCATCGAAGTACGCCGCGGCGACGTCCAGCTCCACCTGTGCCCGCGTCGTGTCGACATCGATGGAGGCCACGCGCCGTAACGCGTTCGCGTTGGCCGTCTGCGCCGACAACCGACCGCCCGTGTAGAGCGCTTGACTGAACGAGAGGTTGAAGCGCCAGGCGTTCTCCTGACCGAACGGGATCTCTTCGCCGCCACCGCCGAAGAAATCAGCGGACGGAGGGCACTCCTGCAGCGCGCGCTCGATCTCGCCAACCCGACTGCCGAGCGGCACCGACCGATCCACGTTGAGCGGCGTGCAGGGCGCCACGCTCTGATCGAAGACCCCGCTGAACTCGGAGTCGAGCGTCCGGTCGTACCCCAAGGAGGCGTTGAGCTGTGGAAACAGCTCACTTCTGGCACGCTGCTCGGCGCCAGCGGCACGGTCGGCGCCGGCGCGCGCAATGCTCATCTGCTCGCTGGTCTTGCCGGCGAGCGCCAGTGCCTCGTCTAGCGTCAGCCGTTGCGCGGCTTTTTCTTGTGGCACCGGAGCTCGTGACGCCCCCACAGCAGGGCTTGGTGCGCCCTCCGGTAACGAGGCCGTGGGCGTCAGCGCCGCCTGCGCCCAGCTCGTTCGTGGCATGGCTCCAACCACCAACGCGAGTGTGGCTGCCATCACACATGCCGAATGCCGCATCCTGTACCCCCTGACCTTGTTCCTCTCGACGGGAAATATTCTCGTTGGGTAGACCATGTGCCTGTCTGTCTCCAAGAATCAGGCGCCTAAGCAGCCTACGGTGACCGTCTGAAACCTGTTCCGATTAATCGGCGAGTGGCGGACCGCGCTCGGTCAGTGGCAAGGCGCGTTCGGCCTAACTTCCGGGGCCTGAACGCGACACGAAGTCGGACACGCTCACGCCCAGCACGCGAAGCACGGCCGTGACGTAGAGCTGGGGTGCTTCATCCTGCGGATACGGGAAGCGCTCCGGCATGACATCGCGCGAGATGGCATCGAGAAAGAGCGCGCCCACCAAGACGTTCACAGCGACCCATGGATCGACCTCCGCTGAGGCGCGGCCAGACCGCTGCAGCTTTTCGAAGTAGGCCGCCAGAGCGCGAGCCGCTTCCACCGAGCCGCGCGTCGCAGTGTGCCCAACTTCCGGGTGCTCCTCGTGCTCGCCGATCGTCCGTCGGATGAAGGATCGGCCGTGGACCATCTTTTCAAAGTGCGCCTTGCCCCAGGTCAGCAGCTCTTCGACCGGATCCACCGGCTCGTCTGGCAGAGCCCTCGTTGCCAGGCCCTGCTCTCCGCAGCGCATGGCCTCATGGATGAGGCTCTCTTTCGACCCGAACTGCCGGAAGAGGGTCACCTCGCTCACGCCCGCAACCTGTGCAATGCGACGGGTGGTGGCCCCACGCCATCCCGCCTCCGAAAACACGCGCATCGTTGCCTCGAGGAGCTGCTCGCGCACGTCCATACGTCACACGTTAGCTGCCAGCTGCGGATGATTGCAAGTAATTACTTACACACAGTAGAGCTGCTCACCCTCTGGTACGCCGAAAGCTCGTCAGTAGCATCGCCGCTGGGGTAGTGCATCCCAGGCGTCGCGCCCCAAGATCAAGGTTGACTCCCAGCTGCAACCCCTATATATAGTTGTTCCCTGCCCTTCACGAAGGCGGGCCCCACGCGTCACAATTGAGTTAGAGCTATCCAAGGCGGAAGGTTCGCCCTCCGCCCGGATCACATAGTCATGGTTGCCACCACCAAAGTTGTCAAGCGTACTGGCGAGGTCGTCGGCTTCGATCGCTCGCGTATCCAGACTGCGATTCGGAAGGCGGTTCGCGCCTGCGGTCAGCCCGTCCCCGATTCCACGCTCGAGCGCATCGTCGACCGCGTCCTCGACGAGATCGACACTCGATTCGTCGACTTCTTCCCGAACGTCGAGAACATCCAGGACATCGTCGAGAAACACCTGGTTCGGGAGGGGCTCTACGAGATCGCCAAGGCGTACATCCTCTATCGCGCCGACCGGCAGAAAGCGCGCGACGCGGACAAGGAGCGCGCGCTCGAAGCCGCGCGTGTCGGCCGGCTCACGGTCACGACCCGTGATGGCCGCTCGGTGTTGTTCAACTATAAGCGCGTGGAGAACACCGTGCGGCGGCTCGCAGCAGGTCTCGAGCCGGACGTGTCGGTGGAAGCCGTCGTCCGTGAAGCGGTCAAGAACGTCTACGACGGAATCCCGACGCCACATATCGAGCGAGCGCTCATTCTCGCGGCCTCGTCGTTCATCGAGCGTGATCCGGCGTATAGCTATCTTGCGGCGCGCCTCGAGCTCAACACGCTCTTCGAGGAGACCACAGAGCGGCCCGGGAGCGATTCTGCCCGCGACGAGATCTACCGCGCCTCGTTCAAGGCGGCGATTCGAAACGGCATCGACGGCGGGCTCTTCGACAAGGGGCTCGGCGTCTTCGATCTCGACTCGCTCGCCTCGGCGCTGCAACCGGCGCGCGACCAGCTCTTCCAATATCTTGGCATCCAAACGCTGGCGGATCGCTACCTCGCGCGGCAGGACGGCCGGGTCGTCGAGCTGCCGCAGGCATTCTGGATGCGTGTGGCAATGGGGCTGGCCATTCAGGAGCCAGAGGGCGAGCGCGATCGACACGCGATCGACTTCTACGAGCTGATGTCGCAGCTGCGGTACGTGCCCTCGACGCCGACGCTCTTTCACGCCGGCACGCCGCACCCGCAGCTCTCGTCGTGCTATCTGACGACGATCGGGGATGACCTCGGACATATCTTCAAGTCGCTCGGCGACAACGCGCAGCTCTCGAAGTGGTCCGGCGGCCTGGGCAACGACTGGAGCTATATCCGCGCAACCGGCTCGCCGATCAAGAGCACCAAGGTCGAGAGCCAGGGGGTGGTGCCGTTCCTGAAGGTCGCCAACGACGTCACGATGGCGATCAACCGGAGCGGCAAGCGACGCGGCGCGACCTGCGCGTATCTCGAGACATGGCACTACGACATCGAGGACTTCCTCGATCTCCGGCGCAATACCGGCGACGAACGACGCCGGACGCACGATATGAACACGGCGAACTGGATCCCCGATCTGTTCATGAAGCGGGTCGAGGCCGACGGCACGTGGACATTGTTCTCTCCCGACGAGGTGCCGGACCTTCACGATCTCTGCGGGCAAGCGTTCGACGAGCGCTATCAGGAGTACGAGCACAAGGCGGCGCGCGGCGAGATGCAGCTCTCCAAGACCATGCCGGCGCGGCAGCTCTGGCGCAGGATGCTCACGATGCTGTTCGAGACCGGGCACCCGTGGATCACCTTCAAGGACCCGTGTAACGTCCGCTCGCCACAGGATCACGTGGGCGTCGTGCACAGCTCGAACCTCTGCACCGAGATCACGCTGAACACGTCGATGGACGAAACGGCCGTGTGCAATCTCGGCTCGATCAATCTCGTGCACCACATCGTCGATGGGCGGTTGGATGAGCGGCGGCTGGCACAGACGGTCGAGACCGCAATCCGCATGTTGGACAACGTCATCGACATCAACTTCTATCCGACCGAGGAGTCGCGGCGATCGAACCTGCGGCATCGTCCGGTTGGGCTCGGTGTGATGGGCTTTCAGGATGCGCTGTTCGAGCTCGACTTGCCGTTCGAGTCGAACAAGGCTCTGGCGTTCGCCGATAGCGTGATGGAGCGGATCTCGTACCACGCGATCTTCGCCTCCTCCACGCTGGCGAAGGAGCGTGGTTCGTACGAGACGTACCGAGGCTCGAAATGGGACCGCGGGATCTTCCCGTACGACACGTTGGCGCTGCTGGAAGCGGAACGCGGCGTCCCAGTAGAGGTCGATGGCACACGCCGCATGGATTGGGCGCCGGTCTACGCGCACGTCGAGCAGCACGGCATGCGCAACTCGAACACAATGGCCATTGCACCGACGGCCACGATCGCCAACATTGCCGGTTGCTTCCCCTGCATCGAGCCCATCTACAAGAACATCTACGTGAAGGCCAACATCAGCGGCGAGTTCACCATCGTGAACGCCTATCTCGTCAAGGACTTGAAGCAGCTGGATCTCTGGAACGAGACGATCCTCGATCAACTCAAGTACTTCGACGGGAACGTCGAGCTGATCGCCGCCATCCCCGACGCCTTGAAGGCCAAGTACAAGGAGGCATTCGACATCGAGCCGGTCGCTGCGCTCCGGCTCACCGCCACGCGCGGCAAGTGGGTGGATCAGAGCCAGTCACACAACGTTTTCATCAAGGGGTCGTCCGGACGCAGGTTGGACGAAACGTATCGGGCCGCATGGCGGATGGGACTCAAGACGACGTACTATCTGCGCACGCTGGCCGCCTCGCAGATCGAGAAGTCGACACTCGACGCGTCGAAGTTCGGCTATACGCAGAAGCGTGCGTACCAATCGGTGAGCGACCCGGTCCCGGCGGCGGTGACGGTGGCTGCCGGTCAGACATGCCCCATCGACGATCCAGAATGCGAAGCATGTCAGTAGGCAGGCCTCAGAGCGTGAGAAGTAATTGCCGTAGCGCAGACCTTAGGTCTGCCGATGGCGGTGTTGGCAGGCCTAAAGGCCTGCGCTACGAAGAATTCTTCACGAACCCACGGTTCAGGAAATAGCACTCGGAGAACCGTTCGCGAGACATGGCGATTATCAACAGCTCCAAGACCGATCCGAACAAGATTCTGCCCGTCCACTATCCGTGGGCGCGCGAGTATTACAAGTCTGGCGTGGCGAACAACTGGACCCCCGAAGAGGTGTCCATGCAGAAGGACGTCGAGCAATGGAAATCGACTCGCGTCCTCAGCGACGCCGAGCGGCGCCTTATTTCGTACAACCTGGGGTTCTTCTCTACCGCAGAATCGCTGACGGCCAACAACATCGTTCTGGCGGTCTACCAGCACATCACGAATCCAGAAGCGCGCCAATATCTCTTGCGCCAGGGGTACGAGGAAGCAATTCACACCGACACGTTCATCTATTGCTGCGATACGCTCGGCTTGGATCCGGACGAGATCTACAACATGTACATCCGGATCCCCTCTATCAAAGAAAAGGACGAGTTCGTCGTCGAGCTGACGAAGTCGGTGTTCGATTCCCACTTCACAACGGAAGGGTCGGAGAACGTCCAGCGCTTCGTCCACGATCTCGTCGGCTATTACGTGCTCATGGAGGGGATCTTCTTCTATGCGGGCTTCGCGATGATGCTCGCCTTGAAGCGGCAGAACAAAATGGTCGGCATCGGCGAGCAGTTCGAGTACATCATGCGCGACGAGAGCTTGCACCTCGCCTTCGGCTGTGATCTCATCAACACGATTCGGGCGGAGAACCCCCAGATCTGGTCCTCATCGTTTCAGGACGAGGTTGTGTCGCTCGTCGAGCAGGCGGTCGAGTACGAGAAGCGCTACGCGCGGGATGCCTGCCCGCAGGGGGTCCTCGGAATGAACGCCGACCTGTTCTGCCAGTATGTCGAGTACGTCGCGGACCGCAGGCTCGAGCGCCTCGGTCTCCCCAAGCGATACCGGCGCGAGAATCCGTTTCCCTGGATGTCGCAAGCCACGGATCTCGCGAAGGAGAAGAACTTCTTCGAGACACGCGTCACGGAGTATCAGACCGGCGCCTCGCTCGTGTGGGATTAGCGGCGGGTAGCGTGGAGCCTTCAGGCCTCGCGTCGCGGGGTTTCAACCAACGTCATGGCGCTCGAACCGGTCGACATCCTTGCCTTCGGCCCGCATCCCGATGACATCGAGATCGGCGTGGGCGGCACGGTGGCGAAACATGCGGCTTCCGGCCATCGCGTCGGCCTCTGCGACCTCACCCGCGGAGAGATGGGGAGCAACGGCACGCCGGACGAGCGGGTGGCCGAAGCCGACGAGGCACGGCGCACGCTGGGCGCTCACTGGCGGACGAATCTTGCCCTCCCGGACCGCGCCCTCGGCGGCCCCGATCATGTTCGGCAGGTCGTCGAGATCGTCCGCGAGACGCGGCCGGCCGTGATCGCGCTTCCCTATTGGGAAGATCGCCACCCGGATCACACGGCGGCGAGCCGCCTGGTCACGGAAGCGGCGTTCAGCGCGGGCCTGCGCCGCTACGAGCCACAGGCCGGCGAGGCCTGGCGCGTCGACTGGCTCTGTTACTACTTCATCAACACGACCGGACCAGCCTCGTTCGTCGTTGACGTCTCCAGTCACTACGAGACCAAGCGACAGGCGCTGGCGTGCTACCGCTCACAGTTCCAACCTCACGGCACCGACTCAGTCTCCACGCGCCTGACGCTGCCCACATTCCTCCGGCTGATCGAGAGTCGCGACACGCACTTCGGCGCGCTGGCCGGTGTCTCGTTCGCTGAAGGCATCCTTGTCAAGGATCTCATCGTCCGCGAAGGGCTCCTTCGACGTTAACCACAAAGGCCACGAACGTGCCCTTCGTGGTTCAATCTTTGCGTCCTTCGGGGTCGCTCGCGGTGATGCGCTTGATGTACGCGACCTCCTCTGCGTGGTATGGCTCGCCATTCGACCGAAAGACGTCGTGGAACCACGGCGAGGGCTCCCGAGTGTACGGCTTCTTCCACGAATCCCACGGGTAAACCGTCTGTGACTTGCCCGACACGAAGCCCCAGTTGTACGCGCCAACTTTCTGTTCCTTGAAGTACCCCATGATGGGGTCGAAGGTGCTCTCGCGCGGGCGCGCCATGTACTCCGTGCAGAGGATCGGGCGCTTGTAACGACGAAGCGACTCGACGCGCTTCTGGACATCCGGCAGCGGATCGTAGCTATGAAACGTGATGATGTCAGACTCTTCCAGCATGAACGTGACGATCGGGCTCATTTCGTCCGGATCCCATGAGTCTCTCCAGACCCCGGCGGTAATGGGTTGTGAAGGGCCGACCTCGCGTGCCCAAGCGTACGTCTTCCGCAGCAGCCGCAGCGCGAGCTCCGCCTTGTTCTCCGGCTCGAGCTTCCCATACGACGAGGCATTGGGGTTGTCTGGCTCATTGAATATGTCCCAGACATGCACTCGCCGATCCGTACGAAAGTGAGCGATGACCCCCTGGATGTAGGGTTTCAACTCATCGTGTCGCCCAGGATCCCCGAGGATCTCGACGCCAGGGCTCTGCACCCAACCCGAATTGTGCAACCCCGGCTTCGGCGCCCGCTGCTTGCCAAGGGCGGGATGCGGGTCCCACACGCCATCGAGCAATACGAACATGACACCAATGCGATGCTTCTCCGCCACGTCGAGAAACTGCTCGATGCGCGACAGGAAACCCTCGGCATCCTGCTGCCACAACAGGTGATGGAGGAAGACCCGCATGCTGTTGAAGCCAAGCTGCGCGGCCCATCTGAGCTCCCGGTCGATCGTCGCAATGTCGAACGTGTCGGCCTGCCACATCTCGAGCTGATTGATTGCCGTGCTCGGTGCAAAGTTGCTGCCGACGAGCCATGGCTGACCTTCGTACCAGCTCGTAGCCTCGTCTGGGGTCCACTGTGAGCGCGCTGAGAAAGCTTGGCCGGCAGATGTCGCTTGCGCGGCCGGCGGCCTCTCGTCTGCACTGCCAGTGCAACCCACGATTACCGCGGACAGGATGACGATAACGGGCACCTTCATACGAATCCACCTCCATGGAGCCGGTTACTGAGAATGGTAAACTCCAATCAGGGCTCAGGACTCAAAACTCAGAACTCAAGACTTGCATGCGCATTGGAATGATCTGCTATCCGTCGATTGGTGGTAGCGGCATCGTCGCGACCGAGCTTGCCGGCAGCCTGGCCGCGCGCGGCCATCAGGTGCACGTCATCAGCACAGAGGTCCCGTTCCGACTGAGCGAGTACGTGGCCGGCATGACCTTCCATCGTGCGAAGGCTCCCGATTATCCCGTCCTGCACGAGCCGCAGTATTTGATCGCGCTCGCAAACAAGACTGTTCAGGTGGCCCGAGCGCACGGGCTTCAACTGGTCCACGCCCACTACGCCATCCCTCACGCGGCCGCCGCGTATCTCGCTCGCCAGATCCTCGCCGATCGGAGCGCCGCGGCGGCCCCGCGGGTCATCACCACCCTCCACGGGACGGACATTACTTTACTTGGGAGTGACCCCTCGTATTCAGAAACCGTCGCCTTCTGCATCGACCACTCGGACGCCGTGACCGCGGTGTCGGAGAGCTTACGGACGGACACTTATCGTGAGCTACCGGTCCACAGCGCGATTCGCGTGATCCCGAACTTCCTCGATTGTGCGCTGTACCGGCGTGTCCTCGATCCAATCCTCCGCGAGCGATTGTGCCCATCCGACCGCTTCGACAAGCTGGTCGTGCACGTCTCGAACTTCAGAGCCGTCAAGCGCGTGCAGGCGGTCATCGAAATCTTCCATCGCATCCGGTCGCGCGTGAACGCTCGTCTGCTGCTGGTCGGCGATGGCCCCGACCGCTCCGCCGCGCTCGATCTGGCACGCCGGCTCGGTCTGGAGTCGGCCGTGACGGCGCCCGGCGAGCAGCAGAACGTGATCAGCCTCTTGTCGATTTCGGATCTCTTCCTCCTGCCGTCGTCACAGGAAAGCTTCGGCCTGGCTGCGCTCGAAGCGATGGGATGTGAGGTGCCGGTCGTCGCCTCTCGCGTGGGAGGCTTGCCGGAGGTGATCGATGATGGCGTGACCGGCTTCCTCCACGAGCCGGACGACCTGGCCGGAATGGCTGAGAGCGCGATACAGCTCTTGATCGACGAGGCGTTGTGCCAACGTGTGATCAGTGCCGCGCGCGCTTCCGTTGCTCTGCGCTTTTGTGCCGAGCGCATCGTGCCTCAGTACGAATCGCTCTACCGCCAGGTGCTCGAGCGGCCCAACACGGGCACGTCCGTTTCTGCCTCTACCGGGACTGCCGAATCCGCTTGACCGACCGTCCCGGACATGTCATCGTCTGTTTACGAGAGCCCTTGAAACGCCGAAGCTCGAATGTGACAGGTCGAGGTTCGCGCCGACAAGTGAGCATCGTGGAACCGCCGCTTGATCAACCCGTGCGGTGACCTGATGGTTGCCACCCGGGGGCCGGAGCACGAAAAAATCCTCGTCCGCATGGCGGTCTCGGTGTCCGCCAGTGTCTTGCATACATGACTTCTCCGCCGACTCGTTCGCCGAAGCGCACAACGCGACAGCGGACGCACGACGGCGGACGGTGACTTCTCAACACGTTCTCTGATAGCCAAGACTCGAGACACACATCTGTTCTCGGTGTCAGATTTCTGCTCAAGATGGAGGGTGCTGTGTCGCGGATGACTGTCGAGGAATATCTGCAGCGGCCGGAGGCCGTGCGCCGGCAAGAGCTTGCCTACGGGCTGGTTCGTGAGCCGGCCGTGCCGAGCTTGGATCATCAGTCCACCGTTACCCGCCTGACGGTGATTCTGGACCGACATGTTCGCCGACATGGGCTCGGACAGATCTGTGTCTCGTCGGTGGACGTCGTGCTCGACCGCGAGCGAGCGCTGATCGTGCAACCGGACATCGTGTTCGTGTCGTCAGAGCGTGCTGCGATGGTGACGGATCGGGTATGGGGCGCACCGGATCTCGTCGTCGAGGTCCTCTCGGTAGGCAACGAGCGCCACATCCGTGTGACCAAGCTCGCATGGTACCGGAAGTACGGCGTGCGCGAGTGCTGGTTCGCCGATCCGCTCGGACGCACGGTCGAAGTACTGCGCCTCTCACGCGGGCAGGAAGAAGGCGCACGGGATCTGTATCGCGGCGCCGTCCCTATTTGCTCGCATGTGTTGGGTCCGCTTGCTGTTCGCACCGAGCGGCTGTTCAAGGAGGGCACGCTGGGTGCCACGGGCCATTGAGATAGGCCGCCTCGGCGAGGGCCGTAAACCTCAACAATGGCGCAACCTCTGGCGTTGTGCCTGTGGTGGCGGCGGCTGGCGGATGTGACTTCTCCGGGGTACTCGTGTCTAGGAATAGTAGCGTCGGGAAACCGGCGCTCGTGCCCAAACCCGGTTGTGAGCCTCCCCTCGCATCGCCGGGGGCGGGCACGTCTAAGGGACGGGGATCCTGAACGCAATCAGCTCCCGAGGTAGGGGTTCCCGTCCCCCGTTACGCGGGTGGAGTTGGTCGTCATATCTCCCCAGCGGCGATCAGCTTCACTCACCTACCTGCTTCTCACGATCTCGTCCACGAGCGTGCGATTGGCGACGCTCACGGTCCCGCCTTCCTCGACATCCAGTAGCGTTTGGGTGGTCGTAATGGCTCGCACGGTGCCGCGCTGACCAAGGAGCTCGACCGTGTCGCCTATCTTGAAGATCTTCCGCGCGTAGAACCCAGCGAGGATGTTGCGGGTGATGTCCTGCGTTCCAAATCCAAATGACAAGCCAAATGCCAGGGCGAGGCCAGACAGTGAGCAAATGGTGACGATGCGGATGATGTCCGTGTCGATCCTGAGCTGCGCGAGCGCCATAATCCCGACAACGAACAGGATCAAGCCCGACACGAGGTTGCCGAGCGGCCGCGCGATGTCGATACCCGATTCACTCGCAGCGGCCGCGACGGTATTGCCGGCGAATTGACTCGCCGCGCTGCCGGCTGCCAGCAGCAGCACGGCGGCAACGATATTCGGGAGATACGCGAAGAACGCCGCAAAGGCCTGCGACACGGCAGTAAGCCCGAGGAGGTCCGCCCCGATCCGCGCGATCAAGCAGAGGAGCAGGAAGTAGACCAGGCGCGGCAAGACGACGTTGAGCGACTGCCGCAAGCCAATGCGCTGCAGCGTGCGGTCGATTCCGGCTTGCTGGAGCAGCGCGTCGAATCGCAAGCGCGTGAGCACGGCGCGCAGCCCGCGCTCGATGAGCTTTGCCACGATTACCATCACGACGATGGCCGCAACACCCGCGAGCGCACGCGGTACGGCGGTGACTCCGGCGGTAAACGCGCCGCCGAAGATCTCCGAGAGCTGGTCGAGCACCCCTGGCTGTTCACTCATCAGCGTTGCCCCTCCTCGGTACGCGGCCGCGCGAGACGACCAAAGAGCGCCGCCAACATCGATACGAACTCCATCGTCCAGGCGGCAAGAGCGCGCCACCCGAACGTCAGGACGTCTCGCGCCAGAAAGCGTCGCTCGATAGCACGCCGCACTCGCACAACGAAATCTGGAGAGGGCTCGTCTCCGAGGTCTCGAAGCCAGGAGACCGGCTCGCCCGTGTCGGGCGCGTCAGGGTCGCTACGCGGCGGTAGATCAGACATGGTCGGCACCTCGCGCGGCCTGGTCCAGCGAGACGCCGACTGAACCATCCGCAAGCACAAACAGTCGCCGGAACTCTTCCCGCCCGCGCTTGATACGCATCTTCACGGCGGAGAGCCCAATCCCGAGCACGGAGGCAATCTCCTCGTACGACATGCCGTCGGCGTCACGCATCACCAGCGGGATCCGCAGCGTGTCCGACATGGCATCGAGCAGAGCAGCGATATGGCGCCGAGCGTCCTCGACTTCGAGCGCCCGCTCAGCGTCCGCCTCCGCCTGCAACTCCGGCGCACGCGCGGCGGTCTCGTCTTCGAGGTCGACATACGCCACGCCCCGTCGGCGCCGCAGGTAGTTCAGGCAGTGATTGACCTTGATTCGCTGCACCCACGTTTTGAACGACGAACGGCCTTCGAAGCGATCCAGCGCAAAGTACGCCTTGACGAACACCTCTTGCGCGAGGTCTTCGGCCGCGTCGGCCGTCGTCAAATGGCGGCAGTTTGCAAGCACGCCCCGCTGGTGCCGTTGGACCAGCGTCTCGAACGCACCGGTGTCCCCCTCAGGCGCATTCGTGACGCGCTCCACCAGAGCCTCATCGCTGAGCTCGGATTCTCCCCTTGGCATCTCTGACACCCGTCGGGACCCAGAAGTCACGTCCGCCCAGACGCCCCGCCGGAGGCGGGGCAAACTGATACTGTGGCTAGTGTGCTGTCTCAGTGATTCGCGACATACAAGGGGTCATTGTAACGTGCGACGGTGGCAGATGATGGCGTTGCGCGGGGCGCGGAGTATCGCGCGCTTCATTCGCGCCCGGGTGTCTCCGTTCGCGCCCGAGCCGTTCGTCGCCTCACGGTGGGCCTGGGCACAGGATACCCCGTTCGTCATCGGCGCCAACCTTCCTTGGATCACGTACGGCCTCGACTTCGGATCCAACGCTTGGCAGCCGGCGGGCGGATTGAGCGCACATCCAGAGCGTCTCGCGCAGCTGGACGCGGTGTGCGCGGCGCTGGCCGCACAAGACATTCAGCTCATGCGGTGGTTCCTGCTGTGCGACGGACGGGCAGGAATCCGCTTCACGGAGGGCGGCGTGCCGCTCGGTCTCGACGACTCGACGTGGCGCGACGTCGATGCCGCGCTCGAGTGCGTACAGCGCCACGGCCTGCGTCTGCTCCTCGTCCTGCTCGATTTTTATTGGTGCCGACCGGCACGAACGGTTCGAGGCGTGCGCCTTGGTGGCCTCCGCACGGTGATACACCAACCGGCCCTCCGCGAAGCGCTCCTCGAGCACGTCGTGTCACCGCTCTTTCAGCGGTACGGCTCGCACCCGGCGATCTTCGGATGGGATCTGTTCAACGAGCCGGAATGGGTGACCCTTGGCCTCGACGGGTGGCACCCGCGCGCCGTGGTCTCGCCACAGGCCATGCGCACCTTCTTGCGCGATGCGGCGTGGCAGGCCCGGACGCACACCAAGCAACTCGTCACGGTTGGTCTAGCGAGCGCACGCGGCCTCGATCTCTGTCGCGGCCTGCCCCTCGACTTCCACCAGGTCCACTGGTACGACTACATCGAGGCCGAGGCGCCGCTGGAGCGTCACGTCGCCGAGCTCGATCTCGACAGGCCGGTCGTGCTCGGCGAATTCCCGACGCACGGTTCTGGGCGGCCCACGGAGCTCCTGCTCCGGCTCGCGAAGCAGGCTGGCTATCGTGGCGCGTTGCTCTGGTCGGTCCGCGCAAACGACGCCGCCAGCGATTGGGGCACGGCACAAGCGGCGCTCGCGCGGTGGCGCACCGATCCGATGGCGTGATGTTCTATTGCTCGCCTCCAGGCTGCTGCTCGCTGCTCGGCGGGACGATGCCCTTGATCCGCATATAGGTGATGAGGTTTCCGTAGTGCTCCCACGTGTGCATATTGTTAAACGCGAGCATGCTCAGGCGCGCCTGCTCGCCAAACGGTGTCTTCGGCAGCATCTCGCTGCCCTTCGCGTCGGTCATGTCGCCGTAGATCTTGTCGCAGTGGGCAAACGCATCGTTCAGCGCCTTGGTGAGATCGGCGCGCGTGGTGGCTGTCTTCTCGAAGTCCGGCGGCTTCGACATCTCGCCGGCCGCCATCCCACATATCATGTAATTGGCGTCGGCAATATGCCCGACGATCTGGCCATACGACCGGACGGTGTCGACCGGCTTGAATCCCAGTTGATCCTCCGGCATCTTCTCGAGACTGCGAAGCACCAGCTGCTTGGTCGCGTCGTAGATCCGCTTGGTGCTATCGGTCATGGGATTCGCGCTCGACGCGGTGGCCGGCGCAGCTTGTTCGCCCTCCGGGGTCTGCCCGCTGGCGGCGGTCGCCACACAGGTCAACACACAAGCCACGGACAACGCTGTAAATTCGGCTCTCATGGGCACCCTCCTTCTGGAACGTGGGGCTCTCAAGATGGTAGGGCGCGTCAGCCTCCCGCGCCGTCACAGCCGCCTCGGCGAGGCGGCCCTACCTAGAACCCTTGAGAACCCGAAACTTGACGCATTTGAGTCAAGTTTCAGGGTTCTCGAGTGAGCGTCGTGGGGCGCAGCCAGAGGCCGCGGCCCGCTAGAACCTGACCCTTCTACACCGATTCTCGGCAAAACGGAAGCGTGGTAGGGCGCGTTCGCCGACTCGTCCGCCGTAGCGCGAAGCGCGAAGACGTGAACGCGCCGTCGGGACGCCTCGGCGAGACAACGGCCGCCTCGGCGAGGCGACCCTACCTGGTGGGCTCCCTGGTGCCCGGCGACAGGAGACGGATAGACTACGGCCGGAGGCCAATACTGCCATGGACCCCCTCAGGGAGGGCGCCAGCCCGGTGGCGTCCGGCGCCGAGACGTCGTCCGACCCACCCGCGGCGGGACCGGCCCCCCCGCCGCCTGCTGAGCGCCCGGAGCCGTCGCGGAACCGACCAGCCGTCCCGCCCAACTGGCCGGAGCTCTCCGATGAGGAGCTGCTGAACCTTCGGCTCTGCGATCTGCCGCTGGCGATTCAGGGCAGCAAGCTGGAGGCACGCATCCAGCAACTCTACGACGAGCTCGCCGCACGCCAGATTCTCTTCCGCCCGCACGTCTGGCTCTCGGATGAGTGGTTCACACCCGACGGCGTCGGCGGCGTCGCCGTGCCCTTCTATCTCGCACACCCGCGCCTCGAGAAGCTCGAAGAAGCAATGATGCTGGAAGTCGAAGGTGGCACGGACGAATGGTGCATGAAGATCATGCGGCACGAGGCGGGACACGCGATCGATCATGCGTTCGAGCTCCATCGGCGGCGCAAACGTCGCAAGTTGTTCGGTTCGTCTACGCTAGAGTATCCGCAGTTCTACACGCCGAAGCCATACAGTAAGAGCTTTGTGCTTCATCTCGACGCGTGGTACGCGCAGAGTCATCCCGACGAGGACTTCGCGGAAACATTCGCCGTCTGGCTGGCGCCAGACACGCATTGGCGGACGCGTTATGGTGGCTGGCCTGCGCTGCGGAAGCTGGAGTACATGGACGAGCTGATGAAACAACTCGCGGGCGAGCAACCGGCGAGGGTCTCGCGTCGACGCGTATATCCGCTGGCACGCCTCAAGAGAACGTTGCGCCAGCACTACGCGCGAAAGAGCGCGCACTACGGCCTGGAGTACCCGGACTTCTACGACCGTGATTTGCGGCGCCTGTTCTCAGAGAATAGTGGCACGATGAGCGCCGCCCGCTTCCTGTCGCGCATGCGGAAGGACGTGCTCCGGCGCGTGGCACGCTGGACGGGCGAGTATCAGTACACGATCAACCAGGTGATCGAGGACATGATCGTCCGGTGCCGCGAGCTCAAGCTCCGGTTGGATCGTCCAGAAGATCAGGTCAAGCTCGAGTTCACGGTCATGCTTACCGTTCAAACCATGAACTACCTCCACAGTGGCAGACACCGGGTAGCGCTATGAGAAAGCTCCGCGTGCTCTGCCTGATGCACCACTACTTGGTGCCCCCGGCCGACGCGGCCAAGTATCACGTCGACGTCGACTGGAAGACGGAGTTCGACGTGAAGAACACGTTGGAGTCGATGGGTCACGACGTGATCGCGGTGGGCGTCAGAGACGATCTCGGCGTCGTCAAGAACGCCGTCAGCGAGTTCAAGCCGCACATCGTCTTCAACCTCATGGAGAACTTCCACGAAGTGGGCGTCTTCGACCAAAACGTGGTCAGCTATCTGGAGCTGCTGCGAGTGCCATACACGGGGTGCAATCCGCGTGGCTTGATGCTCTCGCGCGACAAGGCGTTGTCCAAGACGCTGCTGGCCTTCCACCGGGTGCCGATACCGGAGTTCACCGTCGTGCGCGTCGGCCGTCCCATTCAGCGGCCCAAGCGTCTTCGCTTCCCGCTCATCGTGAAATCGCTCACACAGGAGGCCTCGATTGGCATCTCGCAAGCGTCGGTCGTCGAAGACGATGACAAGCTGCGAGAGCGCGTGCGGTTCGTGCACCAGAGCGTTGGGACCGACGCCATCGTCGAGCGCTACATCAACGGTCGAGAGCTGTACGTGGGCCTGCTCGGCGATCGAAAGGTGCAGGTCTTCCCGATCTGGGAGCTGGACTTCGAGAAGATGCCGGGCCAGTCGTGGCGCATCGCCACGGCGCGCGTGAAGTGGAGCACGACGTATCAAGAGAAGTACGGCATCAGGAGTGGGCCGGCCCGCGATCTGCCCGAGCCGCTCGTTGAGCGGATTCGGACCCTGTGCAAACGTGTTTACCGGGTACTCGACCTCAGCGGCTACGCGCGGATCGATCTCCGACTCGATCCCGACGGGCGCATCTACGTGCTCGAAGCCAATGCCAACCCGCAGATCGCCTATGGGGAAGATTTCGCGGATTCCGCGGAAGCGGCGGGCATCTCGTACGAGACGCTACTGCAGCGCATCCTCTTGACGGGTCTGAGGTGGCGGCCCGAGCGACGGGGGTAACGGGAAAGAGAGACGGAACGTTGCCTCTCGGCGGTTTGCTGCCGGCGTCTGCGTTGACTGATTAAGTGGGGCGCCAGCGCTTTACCAACCGCGAGCGCAGGATCAGCCTATCGTGCGTGAGGATCGGAAGCTGCATGACGCGGCATGTCGCGACAATGAGCCGATCAGCCGGATCGCGGTGAAAGCTCTTTGGAAGTGCAGCCATCCCAGGCATGCGTGTCGAGGAGCGGCACGTTCACCGAAGCGCCTCGATCTCACGCTCATCGATTGCGGGCGAAAAGGGGTCGCCATGCCAACGCGCGGCTCCCCGGACGCGGAGCCACGGACGCGCGTCGTAATCTCCGGCCGGAACAAGGCTCGCGACCACACGACCGTGCTTGGTGATGGCAATGGACTCGCCGCGCTCACGGACACGGTCAATCGTGGCCAGACACTTCGCCTTGAACTCCGTGGCGGTCATCTTCATGTGACCAGTCTAAATGACCGGTCATCATTCGTCAATCCGACCCGCGGCTGGCGGAAGCGACGTCTGCTGCGAGCTCCATCGAACCGCAACGATGGATCCCGAGTAATGGCGAACGTGCGAATCTCATTTCACGAGCAGCTTCGCGTTGCTGGCACACAAGGACC